>NZ_BAAAUG010000022.1:290225-292973 GCF_039533825.1 Streptomyces rectiviolaceus | reverse complement strand
GCGTCTGCGCCGCGCCGACCGATCACGCCTCCACGCCTCCGCCGGCCGATCACGCATCCGGGTCGGCGAAGTCGCACCAGACCGCCTTGCCCTCGCCGCGTGGCTCGATGCCCCAGCGCGAGGCGACCGCCTCCACCAGGAGCAGTCCACGGCCGGAGGTGGCGGTCTCCACCGGGGACCTCTTGCGGGGGCGCGTACTGGAGCGGTCCTTCACCCAGAGGCGTACATGGCGGGGCGGGCCTGTGAGCACCTCGAGCGTGAGGATGGCGCCCCCGTCGGTGTGGACCAGGGAGTTCACGAGAAGCTCGCCCGCCGCCACTTCGACATCGTCGGCGACCGCGCCAAGACCCCACGCCGCGAGGTGTTCCCGCAGCGCCGCGCGCGCGTCGGCGAGCCCTTCGGGGTCGGCCTGGTGGACGTACCGATGGATACGAGGCTCCTGGAGCGTCCCGGGGTCGGGGAGCCTGCGCAGGACCAGGAGCGCCACGTCGTCGCTGCTGCCCCATCTCTCCCACAGCGCGCCAGAAAGATGGTCCGCCAGGTCCTCGGCCGTCTCGGGGCCGGCGGACAGCACCTCGGCGAGGTTCTGGATCCCGGTGTCCAGATCGAGACTGGCGTCCTCCACGAGCCCGTCCGTGCAGAGCACCATGGTCTCGCCCGGCACGAGGTCGAGCCGCACCTCGGGATAGTCCTCCATCTCGAATTCGGTGGCCAGACCCAGCGGAAGCCCGCCACGGACCCGTGGCACGCCCACGCGGCCGTCCACATGCCGCACGAGGGGCGGCAGATGCCCGGCCCGCACGACGCGCACGATGCCGGTGGCGGGGTCGAACTGGGCATAGGTGCAGGTCGCGAACCGCTCGGTGTCGAGCTCGGCCAGGAAGCGGGAGGTGCGTGAGAGCACCGTCGCGGGTGGGTGTCCCTCGCCGGCGAAGGCCCGCAGGGCGATGCGCAGCTGCCCCATGATGGCCGCGGCGTGCGTGTCGTGTCCCTGTACGTCACCGACTACCACGCCGATGCGCCCACGGGGCAGGGTGATGACGTCGTAGAAATCGCCTCCGACGTCACGACCGCCCCAGGCGGCGTGATAGCGCACGGCGACCTCGGAGTCCGGGACGTCGGGGATCCCGCGCGGCAACATGGTGGCCTGCAGACTCGTGGCGAGGTCCCGTTCCTCGTCGAACAGGATGGCGCGCTGCAGCGACTGGGCGACGATGCCGGAAAGACCGATGCAGAGGTTGCGGTCCGCGTCGGTGAAATCCTTGCGGCCGCGGTAGAAGAGCGCGAGTCCGCCGATGGCGCGGTCCTGCGCGACCAGGGGCAGGAACGCCGCCGAATCGAGCTCCATGTGCTCGATGTAGGGACCGAGGCGGGAGAAGCGCCGCCCTAGATCGGGCAACGAGCCCACGAAGCGTGGCTGCCGGGTCAGGACGGCCTCGACCAGCGGCAGCGACTCGTCGACCTTGTGCAGCTTGAGTTCGTCGAGGGCCTGCATCGTCTGGCCCACCAGGGCGATCAGCTTCAGGTTCTCCCCCTCGACCAGCCCCAGGACCAGGCCGTCGGCGGCGAACCGGTCAAGGCCGCTCGCGCCGGAGAGCACGGCCACCACGTCGTCGACCGTGACCGCGCGGGAGAGGGCCTGCGTGGTGCCCTGCACCATCAGGGCGATGCCCTGCCGCCGCTCCTCTCTGGGGTCGATGGCCGCGAGCTCGGTCCCGTCGTTCGCGGCCGTCCGCACGACTCCGACGGCGCGCACCGCCCGGCCGTCGTCGTCGCGCAGGACGCGTCCACGGACATGACTGAGGTGCCGCGAGCCGTCGCGGTGGCGGACGTGGAAGTAGACGCCGTAGAGGTCGGCCCCCGTGGTGTCCGCCTCCGTGACGGCGAAGCTGATGCGCACGGCCTCCTCCGGGGGCACACGTCCCCGCAGCGAGGTCACCAGGCCGTGGAATTCCTCGGGGAGCAGGTCGAGCACCGCCATGGCGCTGGCGTCGAGGCTGAGCTCACCGCTGTCCAGGTCCCAGTCGAAGCTGCCCATACCGGTCAGGAGCAGGCACTGTTCCAGGTCGATGTGTGACTTCTTGGCTGACGTCATGGATGTCTCCGTATGCCGCTCGGTCACCATAAACGCCAGGCGCCTCAGGCGCGCGGCCGTCGCATCCACGGGTGGTCGGCTCGGCCGCGGGTTGGTCCCGTCGCATGGCCCGCCCCCGAAGGGGTACCGGAGTCGCATGCTTCACCGGCCCGGAGAATCCGCGGCCATTCCCCCGTCCAGAAAGAGGTACGTATGTCCGCGTCCCTGCTCGAGTCCGTCGATGTCGAGGCGCCGATTTCGGTCGCCTGGGAGCTGTGGAGCGACGTGGAACGCTGGCCCTCCTTCCTCAGCCACGTACGCATGGTCGAGCCGATGGACGAGTGCCGCTTCGCGTGGCAGCTGGAACTGCCCGGCGCGGAGAAGAACTTCGTCGCCGAGCTCACCGAGGTGGTGCCCGAGAACCGGATCGCCTGGCACACCGTCGAGGGTGTGGACCACGCCGGCGTGGTGACGTTCCACCGCCTGAGCGACACCACGAGCCGGGTGACCCTGCAGATCGAGTACGACCCCAAGGGCTTCGTGGAACACCTCGGCGCCCTCACGAACCTCGACTCCACGCTGGCCAACTACGACCTGGGTGAGTTCCAGAAGCTCGCCGAGAGGGCGGCACGCCAGACCCCGTGAGCCTGAGCGGGGGGCCATGGGGCCCCCGC
>NZ_BAAAUG010000022.1:254704-290205 GCF_039533825.1 Streptomyces rectiviolaceus | reverse complement strand
TGCCGAAGCGGGCGCGGCGCCGTTTCCTCGTGTGTCAGGTCCTCGTGTGTCAGGTCCTCATGTGTCAGGTCCTCATGTGTCAGGCCGCTTCACTGTCGTGCTCGGAGACGGAGGCTCGATGGCGTCCCCCGTGCCCTTCCCCGTGGACGAGACGAAGGTGGCGTACGCGCCGGGCGGGTCTCGGCGACGCTTCCCCGTTCATCCGGTCCTCGATGCGGTCCATGGCGATGATCAGGAGCCCCATGGCCGGCAAGAGCAAAAGAGCGACAACTAGCATCGGCAGCGTCCTCCTCGCGGCTTCTCTTCTCGCCTGCCCCTGACCGGCATGCGCACGGCACCGAAGTCATGGAGAGCCTGCAACGCTCCCTTCACATCTGTTGCGCGGGGCCGCGTGGCGTGACAGTGGGGCGTACCGGCGAGTGACGACCGATACCGATCGGCATTAGATCGCATGTTCGAATCATTGGGTACACTGGCCGCATGGCGACGCACCAGCTCCAGGGATCACTCTTCGATCAGAGCGACGACGTGCGCCTGGGCCCGCTGAACGGAATCCGCAGGACGGTCCTCGGCGACGGAGCGTGGATAGACCTGCTGCCGGGCTGGCTCAGCGGCGCCGACGTCCTGTTCGAACGGTTGGCCGCGGACGTCCCGTGGAAGGCCGAGCGCCGGCAGATGTACGAGCGGGTCGTGGACGTGCCGCGCCTGCTCGCCTTCTACCGCGCCGGAGAACCACTCCCCCACGCCGTGCTCGACGAGGCGCGACAAGCCCTCTCCGCGCACTACGCCGCCGAGCTCGGCGAGGCGTTCACGACGGCCGGCCTGTGCCACTACCGCGACGGGCGCGACAGCGTGGCCTGGCACGGCGACCGCATCGGCCGGGGCGCCCGCGAGGACACGATGGTCGCCATCCTCTCCGTGGGGGCACCCCGCGACCTGCTGCTCCGCCCGCGCCACGGCGGCGAGGCCGTCCGGCGCCCGCTCGGACACGGCGACCTGATCGTGATGGGCGGCTCCTGCCAGCGCACCTGGGAGCACGCCATCCCCAAGTCGACCCGGGCCGCCGGGGGACGCATCAGCATCCAGTTCCGGCCGCACGGAGTGCAGTGACCGGGCCTCACCCCTGGCGGTCGAACAGCTCAGAGCTGAGACCGTGCCAGGTGAGCGGCGGCCGACTCTGCCAATGCGCGGACCGCTGGGTGCCAGGGGCCTTCGCGGGGGCCGGTCAGTACGAGATGGCGGGACATCTCCGGCTTCAGCGGCAGCAGGACCAGGTCGGGCGGGAGCAGGGAGCGGGAGACCTCGGACAGGATGGTCACGCCGATGCCCGCCTGCACCATGGTGACCAGCGTCGTCAGGTCCCGCACTCTGTGCGCGGGAGTGAAGGGCACACCGGCCTGAGCGTGGATCGTGCGGATGCGGGCCTCGCAGTTGTTGGGCGAGATCAGGAACTGGTCGTCCTCCAAGTCCCCGATGTCGACGAGCGGTTCGTCCGCCAGCGGATGGTCCCGGGGCAGCACGGCCCGGTAGTGGTCCTCGGCCAGGTGGATGCCAAGCCCGGGCGGCGGGTCGATCAGGACGGCGGCATCCGCCACGCCGTCCCCCAGCCAGGCCGCGACCTCGGTGCTGTCTCCCTCGAAGACCCGGACTGTCACCTGGGGTTGGTCCTCGCTCCAGTGGTGAAGCAAGTCCGGGATCAGCCCCTGGCGGACCGTCGGCGTGCAGGCCAGCCGTACGGTGCCGGTCATCGTCCCGGCGGCTTCGGCCGCGATCTCTTCCACGGACCGGGCCGCCGACAGCGCGGTGCGGGCGTGCGGCAGGATCCGCTCCCCCAGCGCCGTGGTCCGCACCGGCGCGGCGCGGACCAGCAGCGGGGCGGTCAGCTCGCGTTCGAGGGAGGCAACGGCGTGTGAGACGGCGGATTGGCTCATGCCCAACTCGGCGGCGGCCGCGCTGAATCCGCCCGCTTCGACGACGGCGAGGAAGGCCCTCAGCTGGGGAATGTTCACGGTCATGCGGCGGCCTCATATAGCTATGACGTTGGTGCGTTGGTTCTATCGTTGCAGGTCGGCGACGCTTGCTCCGTGCCGCCGACTCCGGCAGGCGCGCCCATCGAACGTGTCCGAGGAGAGCCATGCCGTACATCCGCCTCACCGTCACCGACGCCGACCTGCCCACCGACCTTCAGCGCACCCTTGCCGAGGGGCTGACCGGCCTCGCGGTCTCGGCTCTTGGCAAGTCCAGCGCGCGAACCATCGTCCACATCGATGTGGTCCCGGCCGCCCGCTACTTCGTCGACGGCAAGCCGCTGACCGGCGGGCTCGACGCGCACGTCGAGGTCAGCATCACCCTGGGCACCAACAGCGCCGCGGAGAAGGGCGCCTTCATCGCCGGGGCCGAACAGCTCCTGACGGACACCCTCGGCCCGCTCGCCCGGTGCGGGGTCGCGCTGCACGAGCTGCCTCCCGAGAGCTACGGCTACAACGGCGTGACCCAGTTCGACCACTACCGCCGGGCCTAGCCGCCCAGGACAGCGGGTGTCGGGCCGTCGGGGCGGACGGTGATGCTGTAGGCGGCCTTGGCCGGGGTGGAGCGGAAGCGTGGGGTGTGGGCGGGCAGCAGGTGCTCGAGGAGGACGGTCGATTCCCGAAGGGCGAACTGCAGGCCCAGGCAGGCGCGGGGCCCGACGCCGAACGGAAAGTAGCTTCCCGGGTGGGTGGGGCGCCGCCCGGGGGTCGTGAAGCGCGCCGGATCGAATCGCTCCGGGGCCTCCCAGAGTTCGGGGTCCCGGTGGGTGAGGTAGGGGCAGACCAGGACGTCGGTGCCGGCCTCGACCTCGTACCCGGCGAGAAGGTCGTCCTGCGCCGCGCATCGCGGCAGAATCCAGGCCGACGGGTAGAACCGCAGCGTTTCGTGGACGAGCGCCTGGACGGCCTGGCGCCGCTCGGGCGAGCCCCCTGCGCCCGCGGCGAGAGCCTGCTCACGCGCCTGCGGGTTCTGGTCCAGCAGTAGGTAGAGCCAGGTCAGGGTCGAGGCGGTGGTCTCGTGCCCGGCGACCAGCAGCGTGACCAGTTCGTCGCGGATCAGCCGGTCGGTGTACTCGGGGCGCGTTTCGGACGCCTCGAGCAGGACGTGCAGCAGGCCCGGCCCGTCGGGCCCGGCCTCCTTGTCGCGCGCGGCGGCGATGGCGTGGCTCGCCACGGCGTCGATCCTGGCCAGCTCCGCGGCAACCGCCCCTTGGGCTGCGGCGCCATCGGCGGGCAGGCTTGGCAGCGCGGCCACCACCGCGGGCACGGCGGCCAGTTCGCCCTCCGTCGCCGGGTCGAGGGGATGGCCGGTCAGGGAGCGCCAGATGGTGTCCAGGGCGAAGCGGCGCATCTCGTCGCCGACGTCGAAGACCTGCCCGGTGCGGGCGTATCCGGCCCAGCGCGCCGCCGCGGTCCGGGCGGCATCGGTGATCCGCTGCTCGTAGCGGCGCATGCCCCGGCCGGTGAACTGGGACTGCAGCAGCCGCCGTTGCCGCTGCCACGCATCGCCCGTCGCGGCCAGGACGCCGTCGCCGATCAGCAGTCGGGCGCGGTGCGAACGCTTCACGTACCGGCCGGGATGGAGCGCGAGCACGTGCTGCACGGCCTCGGGGGCGGTGATCAGGACGGTCGGGCTCGAACCGAGCCTGAAAGCGGCGACACCGCCGAGCCGTTCGCGCGCCAGGGCGAAGAGGTCGATGAGTTCCCCTCCCCCGGCCCGCCACTGTCCCACGAGGGCGGGATCAAGCTCGGGGACCCGGCGCCCGGGAGGAGCCGGGAGGGAACCGGGGCGGGCGTGGGTGGCCACGGGGCTGCTCCTGTTCGGCGGCTGTACGTCGGCACGGACGGGTGGAGGCGTCACGCACTGTAGGGGAGCAGCAGCGGTACCCGACAGACCGCGTCGCCGCGTGGCCCCCCTCGCGCGCAGCACCGGAAGGGCCGGGCCCGCCACCCGGCGGCCCGGCCCTTCCGGTCGGCTGTCGGTCAGACGCGGTCGGCCGCGATCAGGACGTACTGGAAGGAGCCGTCCTTGTAAGAGTTGATGAACGCCTCTTCGATGCCGGTGACCAGGGACGACGTGGCCCGCAGCTCCCAGTACGGCAGGGTCGCGGGAGTCAGGTCGACGACGGTCTGCGGTACGAGACGGTTGTCGGCCATGGCGCGCAGGTATTCCCTGCGGGAGTGGATGTTGCACTCGAAGTGCGCGTTGATCTGGGAGACCCACTTCGACGGCTGGCCGTAACGCGGGTTCCAGCAGCCGGTGATGGTCACATACCGGCCGCCGACCTCGAGGATCCGGGAGTGCTCGGCGAAGAGGTCGTGCAGGTCGACGTACATGCTCGACTCGTTGTTCCACGAGCCCGCGGCCTGCCCGGTCTCGAAGGGCATGTCGAGCATGTTGCACACGCGGGCGTGGACGTGGTCCTGGACGCGCAGTTCCTGGGCGCGCTGGTTGGCGAAGTCGGCCTGCTTGGCCGACAGCGTCACGCCCTCGACCTTGCATCCGAACCTCTGGTGAGCCATGACCATCGAACCGCCCCGGCCGCACCCGGCGTCCACGAGCGTGTCGTCACGCCCGCGGGACCCGAGGTGGTCCAGGAGGACTTCGGCCTGCGCCGACTCCAGGCGGTGGAGCTCGGTGATCAGCTTCTTCTCGTGCTCGCTGTCGTCGGGGTCACCCAGGGCGGCGTGGTCGACGTCGCCGATGCCGTAGTGGTGGTGGTAGAGCCCGTCGACGTCACCAAGGCGCAGATTCACGGGCCGCGCCTCGTTGTTCCAGTAGCGCGCGATGTCGCCCTGGTAGGGCGTCGCCGGGCCGGGGACGAACGCGGAGGCGCTGCTGACGGTGGTGATCTCAGTGCTGGTCACAGGTGATTCCGTCCTTACCAGAAATCGGGCAGGCTGTATCGGTAGGTGTTGGTCTGGTGCCAGTAGTGGTTGCCGTCGACCCACACGGCCACGCCCCGCAGGAAGCGCAGCACGCTCGGGACGGGGCAGGAGGCGGCCAGGGCCGCGGTCTCGGCCTCGAAGTCGCGCATGAGGTCGTTGTGGACCTCGACCGCCTTCAGATAGGCGTCCCGGTCGGAGACGTCCTCGCGCTCGGCGATCACCACGGGCAGGTTCAAGTGCCGTCCGGGGGCGGCGAGTTCCTTGGTGTACGAGTACAGGTCGTTGACGATGGTGCTGGCGTTCCCGGCGAGCGCGAGGACCCGCTGCATGGCGGGCTGTGCCTGCAGGTCCGCCGGCAGTTCGTAGCCGCCGATGGTGTCGGTGATGGTGGGGCAGGGCCGGAAGTTGTTGAACTGCCGCATCGCCAGGTACTCCCACACCTCGGGCGTGTGGTCCGTCTGGGCCCAGGCGCCTTCGGCGAGGTACCCCAGGTGCAGTCGGGCCATGTCGTGCCGGAAGCGGTCGGCCTGGGAGGCGGTGGCCTGTTGGACGAAGTACTGCATCGCGGAGCGGTAGGCGCGGCGGGGGGCGTCCGCGTGCAGCGACTGGGCCCACTGCGGCTGGTACTCCTTCGTCACGTGCAGGGGGTCGAGGGCGGTGTGCGCCAGAAGAAGGCGTCCCCCGAGGCCGATGGGCGAGCCTCCGTGGTCCTCGCAGTAGCAGTCGTCGACCGCGTTCTCGGCGACCATGAGCCGGGTGGCGACCATGAGGTGGTCGATGGTCGGGGCGTCCGGATGGCAGGCGACCATGTAGCGCCCGACGGAGAAGCCGTCGAACTGGCCCTCCCACTCCTCGGGGAACAGCTCGACCTCGTCCACCGCCCAGTCCTTGATCCGGCGGCTGACCTCCGCCACCCGCGCCGGGTCGGGCTCCGCCACCGGGTGGTAGTAGAGGCCCGGGATCTGGAGGGCCTCCTTCGGCGCCTCGGCCTCCTGCGGTTCCGGCGGTTCCGACAGCTCCGGCGGTTCCGACAGCTCCGGCGACTCTGGCGGCTCTGGCGGTTCCTCGCGCCGGGCCAGGTGCAAGCCCGCCGTGCCCAGACCGCTGGGGCCGCGCAGGATCCGCTCCAGGGCGGGGCTCGCCCGTCTCACCCCGGCAGCTTGGGTGGTAGAGGCCCCGAAGCGGGCCGCAGCGGCAGGCGGGCTCGACTGCAGGGGGGAAGACCCGGGTTCGGGCATCCGTGGCTCCTTGGTGGGGTGGGTGTTCTTTCCCGGATCCGGGCACACGAGCCCGGCCCGGGAAGGTCCGGGCTTTCGTGGCCGTCCGACGGATCCTCCAGGCGGGCCTGCGGGCGATTCCTCTAGGCGGGCCTGCGGGCGATCTGCACGTTCTCCAGCACGCCGAGCGCGTTGGGCACCAGGATGGCGGCGGAGTAGTAGGTGCTGACCAGGTACGAGGTGATCGCCTGCTCGTTGATGCCCATGAAGCGCACCGACAGGCCCGGTTCGTACTCGTCCGGCAGCCCGGTCTGATGCAGACCGATGACACCTTGGTTGTCCTCGCCGATGCGCATGGCGAGGATCGAGCTGGTCTGCTCCTTGGTGATGGGGATCTTGTTGCAGGGCAGGATCGGGACGCCGCGCCAGGCCGGTACCTGCTGCCCGCCGAGGTCGACGTGATCCGGGTAGATCCCGCGGGCGTTGAGCTCGCGCCCGATCGCCGCGATCGTCCGGGGATGGGCGAGGAACAGCTTCGTGCCCCGGCGGCGGCAGAGCAGCTCGTCGAGGTCGTCCGGGATGGGCGGGCCCGAGTGGGGCTGGATCCGCTGCTTGAAGTCGGCGTTGTGGAGCAGGCCGAACTCCCGGTTGTTGATCAGCTCGTACTCCTGGCGCTCGCGCAGCGCCTCGATGGTGAGCCTGAGCTGTTCCTCGGTCTGGTTCATCGGCCCGTTGTAGAGGTCGGTGACCCTCGTGTGGACCCGCAGAACGGTCTGCGCGACGGAGAGTTCGTACTCGCGCGGCTTGAGTTCGTAGTCGACGAAGGCACCGGGCAGCGCCACTTCGCCGACATGTCCGGCCGACATCGCGATCTCGGCCTCGCCGTACTTGTTCTGGCGCTGCCGTGGGAGCCGGCTGAACTCGTGAAGGTGGGCCCGGAGGCTGGGTGCCGTGGACAGGACGGCGGCGAAGTCGGCGCGGGACAGGGTGAGCAGGGTGCCCGCGGTCTCGGCGGTCGCGGTGCAGTCCCATGTGGCGTCGGCGTCCAGAAGGGCGCTCTCCCCGAACCGGTCGCCGTCGGCAAGGACCGCGACGCCGACCTCATCGCCGTACTTCCCCACGGAGTTCTGGTTGATCCGCCCGTGGGCGATCAAGTGGAGCTGCCCGGCGGGGGTGCCGCGCTCGACGAGCACCTCGCCGGCGCGAAAGTCACGCTGGACGCACCTGTCGGCGATGGCAGTCAGCACTTCCACGTCGTCGAAGCCGCGCAGCAGGGCCAGTTCGCCGAGTTCTCGGGGAATCACCCGTACGTCGACGCCGTCTTGGACGAACTCGATGCGCCCGTCGCCGACGGTGTAGCTCAGTCGGCGGTTCACTCGGTAGGCGCCGCCCTTGGTCTCCACCCAGGGGAGCATCCGCAGCAGCCACCGAGAGGTGATCTCCTGCATCTGCGGGGCGGACTTGGTCGTGGTGGCGAGGTTGCGGGCAGCCGCGGTGCCCAGGCTGGACCGCCGGGGCGATTCCGTCTGCGATTCCGGGCTGGTCTCAACGGTCATCGGGCGAGCTCTCCTTCGCGAGCGAGGTGATCGGCGCATGCACGCCGATCGGCGAAAGCGGAAGTAGCGGGCAGCGTCGAGGAATTCGTCCTGATCCGTGGACCATTTAACGGGCGTTGCGCCTGGCTCGCCCGATAAGGCCGTTAGCAGCACTCGAAGCAGTGATCTTGCTCGGCGCGGGGTTTATCCGCACGACTGACAACGTTCTGGCCACCTGGCCGAGAGGACACCCACGTCACCTTCTCTTCGTTACCAGGAGCGCGAGTTGACGACCCGTCAGCTATCCCGTCAGGTATTCCGTCATCAAGCCACGGGGATCCGGCGGTGGATGTCCGCCAGCAGGTTCCGCATCGCCATCCGGAAGATCTCGCCCTGGTGGTCACCGAGGAAAGCGGTGTGTCCGAACACCTCAAGGACCACGAGGCCGTGCAGGTGTCCCCACGCGCTCAGGAAGAGAGCGGTCGCGGGCGGCGGCAGATGTCCGAGACCGAAATGCGGCAGCTGTTCCAGGTGCGCCCGCAGTGCGGGCGAGAGCTCGGGGCCGTCGGCCGCGGCGAGTTGCGCCGCGGTGAACCCGTCGAACAGCTCGCGCTCGAAGATGGCGCTCATCCGGCGCGTCGCCTGGGTGGTCGGGCCCTCGGCGGGTGCCACGTAGTCCCGCAGCGGCGTTCCGTACAGGAGTTGGAAGTGCTCGGGACGGGCGATGGCCCAGCGACGGTAGCCCTCGGCCGCGATCACCAGGCGCGGCAGGTCCGGGTCGTCCGCCGCGGCTTCGACGGCGGCCTGCACGGCGTGGGCCAAGTCGTCGTACGCCTTGGTGACGAGCGCCGTGACGAGGGCGTCCCGGCTCGGGAAGTAGTGGTAGAGCGCCTGCACGGTCATTCCGAGGCTGCGGGCGACCGCCCGCAGGGACAGCGCAGCGGGCCCGTGTTCGGTGATGTGACGCTCGGCGGCGTCCAGGATCTCTTGTGTGGCGGCGGCACGGCGCCGCTCACGCAGGGAGGGCGTGGCCATTGGGTGTTCCTCTGCGGGCATGCGGCGACCGCACGACGGTCACCCCTGTGGGCACCCGGGAAGTGCGGGGTGTGAGGAAAATCTAACACTGCCAAATTTCCCGCCGCGTCACTAACGTCGTTGGCGGCGACGAAGAGTGCGACACCGCACCTGTTCTGACGGAGCGGCAGGCGTTCCAAGGAGCACCACACCGGCCCTTCATCGCTCAACTCCGGCCGCCTCGCGCCGTTTTCACCGTATGGACACCAAAGGAGAGCGTGCGTGTTTGAACGCATAGCCGAACTGGCCATTCGCCGGGCCAGGCTGATACTCGTCGTCGCCGCCGTGGCCTTGGCCCTCATGGGCGCCCTGGGCGCGGGCGCCTTCGGCAAGTTGCTGGGCGGCGGCTACGACGACCCGGCATCCCAGTCCACCCGGGCCGGCGAGGTCATCGACGAGAAGTTCGACGGGGAGACGAACCTGGTCCTGCTGGTCCGTACCGCCGAAGGCCGCGTCGACACCCCGGCCGCCCGGCAGAGCGGCCGGGCCCTGGTGGCCGAACTCAAGAAGGAACAGAACCTCGAGAACGTAGTCTCGTACTGGGACACGACCAGTCCCGACCTGCGCTCCAAGGACGGCCGCGAGGCCATGGTGCTCGCCCATGTGAAGGGCGACGACCTGGAGAGGGACGAGAACGCCAAGAGCGTCATCGACGCCTACACCGGACCGTACGAGGGCGCACTCACCGTCCAGGCCGGGGGCGGCGCCGCCGTGACCAGCGAGATGGGCACGCAGTCGGGCGAGGATCTCCTCCTGGCCGAGGCCATCGCCGTGCCGCTCACCCTCGTACTGCTCCTTCTCGTCTTCGGCAGCCTGGTCTCGGCCCTGCTTCCGCTGGCGATCGGCATCGTCGCCATCGCCGGCACGTTCGCGGAGCTCTTCGTCCTCGGCAGCGTCACCGACGTCTCCATCTTCGCGATCAACCTGACCACGGCCCTGGGCCTAGGCCTCGGCATCGACTACGCCCTGCTCATGGTCAGCCGCTTCCGGGAGCAACTCGCGACCGGCGCGAGCGTGGACGACGCCGTCCGGCGGACGGTGGCCACCGCGGGCCGCACGGTCGCGTTCTCCGCCGCGACGGTGGCGGCCGCGCTCGCGGCCCTGCTGGTGTTCCCGCAGTACTTCCTGCGCTCGTTCGGCTATGCCGGAGTCGGTGTCGTCGCCATCGCGGCCGTCAGCACCCTGTTCGTCATGCCGGCCCTGTTCGTCGTCCTGGGGCACCGGGTCAACAGCGGACGCCTTCCGTGGGCGAACCGCGGGCGAACCGCCACCCGGGCGCCCCTGTGGGGACGCCTTGCGGGCACCGTCATGCGGCGCCCCGCGCTCACCGCGCTGCCCGTGCTCGCGGTCCTGCTGCTTGCGGCGAGCCCGCTGCTCGGCATCACCTTCGGCACGCCGGACGAGCGCGTCCTGCCCGAGGACGCCAAGAGCCGCCAGGTCTCGTCGGTGCTGCAGGAGAAGTTCAACGGCAACGACGACGCGGCACTCCATGTGGTCATCGACAAGGCCGTGAACAAGGCCCCGCTGGCGTCGTACGCGGGTGAGCTCTCCGGACTGGAGGGCGTGGCCCGCGTCGAGACCAGCGCGGGTACCTATACCGACGGGCGGTCCACCCCTTCCGACCCCGGCAACAGGGCCCTCGGCCGCCCCGACGCGCAGCAGATCAACGTGGTCAGCACCTTGTCGCCGAAGTCGGACGAGGCGCAGAGCCTGGTCGAGGAGGTGCGGGCGGTCGCCCCGCCCACCGGGTCACACCCCCTGGTGGGCGGAGTCGACGCCGAACTGGTCGACTCCAAGGACTCCATCGGCAGCCGGCTCCCCATCGCCGTGGCCCTGGTCGCCCTCACCACCTTCCTCCTGCTCTTCCTGTTCACCGGCAGCATCGTGCAGCCACTGCGCGCCCTGCTCCTCAACATGATCAGCCTGGGAGCGACCCTCGGCGTCATGACCTGGATCTTCCAGGACGGCAATCTCTCCTCCATGCTCGGCTTCACGGCGCAGCCCATGGAGGTGTCCATGACGGTGCTGATGTTCTGCATCGCCTTCGGCCTCTCGATGGACTACGAGGTGTTCGTCACCAGCCGCATCAAGGAACTCCACGACCTGGGCGAGGACAACGAGTCCGCCGTGACCAACGGCCTGGGGCACACCGGACGCATCGTCACCGCGGCGGCCTGCCTGCTCGCGGTGAGCTTCTTCGCCTTCGGGACGGCCAAGCTCAGCTTCATGCAGATGTTCGGCCTGGGCAGCGGCCTTGCCATCCTCATCGATGCCGTCGCCGTGCGCGGCATCCTCGTACCCGCCGCGATGCGCCTCCTCGGCCACTCGGCCTGGTACGCGCCCGGCTTCCTGCGCAAGCTCCACGGACGGTTCGGCCTCAGCGAAGGCGGACCCGCGCCCGGCGCCGCGCCGGGGCCCGTGGCCGATTCGCCGTACGTGAAGGACCCGACGCAGGTCTGACCGCGCGAGAGACCAGCGTGCCCCGCCCGCCCCGGCCACAGCCGTGAGCGGGCGGGGCGCGCCGCGGGTCAGGACAGGTAGGCCTCCACTTCGCCGAACTGCGCTGCGGGCCAGCCCGTGTTGGCGGTGACGCGCAGCCGCAGATGACGGACGTCAGGGGTGGAGCCGGGCAGCGTGATGGTCACCTTGTTGCCGTCGGCCGGGTCGAAGCGGTAGCCCTTCGACTCGGTCAGCGTGCTGTAGGTGGTGCCGTCGGCGCTGCCCTGAACGGACAGGGTCTGGGTCCTTGCCCCCCAGGCCGCGGACGGCGGCAGCTTCAGGACGAGTCTGCGCACCGCTTCCGTCTTGCCGAGGTCGACGGTGATCGACTGGGGGAAGGCGTTGTTGGTGGACTCCCAGTACGTCGCCGCATCGCCGTCGACCGCCTTGGCCGGGGTGTAGACGTCGGCGGAGCCGGTCGCGGTGGCCGGGCGGCTCCTGGTGAGGTTGCGGTCCGGGTCGGGGTCCGGGTTGCCGCCGCCGGGCCGCGGCCAGGTCGAGCAGTCGTCCCAGGTGCTGTCCCAGCCGGAGTTGCCGCCGCCGTCGGTGAGGGCGAAGGTGCCGGAGCCGGCCGGGTAGGGGCAGTTGTAGATGCCTGCCGAGCCCACCCCGGTGGCCTTGACGTTCGACATCTTCACGGCGCCCGGCGTCTCGGCCTGGACGACGACCGTGCCCACCTTGTCGATGGTCGTGCGGTCGATGCTGACGTTCTTCACCGCCTTGCCGGTGCCGCCGCCCGACACGAACTCGTACGCGCTCCAGGGACTGTCGGTGATCGTCGTGTCGGTGATGTTCACCGTGGCCTCGATGGCACTGTCGTACGCGTCCACGCGCAGCGCGCCCATCGGGTGCTGCCAGTTGGGGTTCATGGCACCGGTGCGGACGAGGCTGTTCCCGGAGACGGTGATGGTGCCGGCCAGCGGGAAGAACGGGTCCATGAACTTCTGGTTGGAGATGGCGATGCCGCTGCCCAGGGCGTTGGTGTCGAGGATCAGGTTGTCCTTGACGGTGATGTCGCGGCCGCCGTAGATGGCGATGCCGTTGGCGAGGTTGGGCTGCGAGATGGTGTTGCCCGCGAAGGTCGAGTCGCTGTTGGTGGTGTTGAGGGACCACATCGCCAGGGCGTCGTCGCCTGTGTTCCGGAGGAAGTTGTCGCGTACCTCGACGCCCTTGGCCGTGCCGTTGAGGTTCAGGCCGTCAGCCGTCATGTCGAGGAAGCGGTTCTTCTCCACGACCAGGTTGTCGTTGTTGCCCGTCAGCCACAGGCCGACCTTGAGGTGCTGCAGCCACATGCCGGAGACGGTGGAGTTCGGGCCGAGCGAACCGTTGACGAAGTTGTCCGGACTGCTGTCGACCCGCTCGGTGACCTCGCCGATGACCGCGAAGTCGTGCAGGCCCACCTTGCCGGTGGGTGCGCCCGACTGGTCGATGAAGCGTGAACTGCGGACGACTGAATGCCAGTTGCCCGCACCGCGGATCGTGACGTCGTCGACGTTGTTGAGCGACTGGGTGAGCTTGTACTCGCCCGGCGGGATCCACACCGTGCCGCCCTTGGCGGCGGCGATGGTCTCGCGGAAGGCCTGGGTGGAGTCACCCTGGCCGGTGGGGTCGGCGCCCTTGTCGGTGACCGAGAGCGCGCCGGACGGCTTCCCCGCGGCGGCTTCCACCTGCTCGACGTCGGCGACGTCGACCGTGACTTGGGTGGAGGTGGCTTCCAGCTTCACCTTGTCGCCGGACTGCAGGTCCTGGCCGAGCCGCAGCCGTGCGTTGTCGAAGAGGTGGTGGGTCTTGGAGCCCGCGATCCAGGAGGTGTCCACGTAGCTGTACTTCGACGTGACGGCCAGCGTCTTGGAGATCTTCTGCCCGTTGACGTACACGGCCATCGAACCCGATTGACCGTCGGGGACGTTGTAGGCGACGTTGAGGGCGTTGGCCGCCTTGCCGAGCGTGAACTCGACGCTCTGACCCGCCGCTAGGCGAACCGCCTGCCGTCCCGACGCCTCGGAGGCGACAGTGCCCTGGGTGTAGTCGGGGCCGATCCTGGTGCCGTTCGTGGTCGCGCTCTCCGCCTCGACGGAGGTGAAGGGCAGCGTGGCGCCCGCGGCCGCCTCTGCGGCTTGCGCGCCGGTGGCCGTGAGGCCGGTGACGAGGGTGCCGACGAGGCCTGCGGTGGCCACGGCGGCGAACCACTTGTGGGTGGGTCTTGGGGTGCTCCTGACATGTCTGGTCATGGGGTGGTGCACCTTCCTTGTGAGTGGGGAGGTCAGTGCTCGGTCTTGATGTGCGCGGTCAACTGGGGGGCGTGGCGCGGTGCAGGAGTCAGACGCGCAGCCAGACCGCCATGTCCTGCGGCAGGCGGCCTGCCTCGTCCAGCGGGCCACTGGCCAGCAGGAGGCGTGTGTGGGCGGGGAGTTCACAGGGCTCGGGGGCGAGGTTGACGACGCAGACCAGGCCCGGCTCGCGTACGAAGGCCAGGACGCCGTCGACGGTGGTCGGCAGCCAGGTCAACGGGCCGTCGCCGAAGCCCGGTTCGATGCGGCGCAGGCGCAGGGCGGCGCGGTAGAGCGTGAGCATGGAGCGGGGGTCCGTGGCCTGGAGATCGGCGGCGTACGCGGGCCAGCCCTCCGGCTGCGGCAGCCAGGGGCCGGTCATCGAGCCGAAGCCCGCGTGGGGTTCACCGGCCGTCCAGGGCAGGGGCACCCGGCAGCCGTCGCGGCCGGGGTCGGTGCCGCCGGAGCGGAAGTGCATGGGGTCCTGGATGCGGTCCAAGGGGATGTCGGCCTCGGGCAGGCCGAGTTCGTCGCCCTGGTAGATGTAGACCGCGCCGGGCAGGGCGAGGGCGAGCAGGGCCGCGGCGCGGGCGCGGCGGGTGCCGAGCGCCAGGTCGGTGGGGGTGCCGAACGCCTTGGCCGCGAAGTCGAAGCCGGTGTCGTCGCGGCCGTAGCGGGTGACCGTGCGCGTCACGTCGTGGTTGCACAGCACCCAGGTCGCGGGGGCGCCGACCGGGGCGTGCTCGGCGAGGGTGGCCTCGATGGACGTACGCAGCTTCTTCGGATCCCAAGGGCAGGACAGGAAGGAGAAGTTGAAGGCGGTGTGCATCTCGTCGGGGCGCAGATAGCGGGCGAAGCGTTCGGCGTCGGGGAGCCAGACCTCGCCGACGAAGATGCCCGCGTACTCATCGGCGACGGCCCGCCAGGAGCGGTAGATGTCGTGCAGTTCGTCGCGGTCGATGAAGGGGTGCGGGTCGATTCCCTCGGTGAAGTCGGGCAGGGCGGGGTCCTTGGCGGGCAGGGCGGCGGAGTCGATCCGCACGCCTGCCACGCCCCGCTCGAACCAGAACCGCAGGACGTCCTCGTGCTCCTGGCGGACCGCGGGGTGGGCCCAGTTGAGGTCGGGCTGCTCGGGGGCGAAGAGGTGGAGGTACCACTCGCCGTCCTCGACGCGGGTCCAGGTCGACGCGGTCGCCGAGAACTGGGACGGCCAGTCGTTGGGCGGGAGTTCGCCGTGTGCGCCGCGGCCCGGGCGGAAGTGGAAGAGCTCGCGTTCGGGGGCGCCGGGGCCTGCGGCCAGGGCCGCCTTGAACCAGGGGTGCTGGTCGGATACGTGATTGGGGACGATGTCGACGATGGTGCGGATACCGAGCGCGCGTGCCTCGGCGATCAGCTTCTCGGCCTCTGCGACGGTGCCGAACGCGGGATCGATGACGCGGTAGTCGGTCACGTCATAGCCGCCGTCGACCATGGGCGAGAGGTACCAAGGGCTGAACCACAGTGCGTCTACGCCGAGTTCGGCGAGATAGGGCAGCTTGGCCCGGACACCCGCGAGGTCCCCGGTGCCGTCACCGTCGCCGTCCGCGAAGCTGCGTACGTACACCTGATAGATGGCGGCGGAGCGCCACCAGGAGGCATCGGTCGGGGAGGTTGCTGCCACGTGAGGTTCCTTTCGGGCAGGTGGGACCCCGTCGCCGTGGCGCTGGGGCGGTGAGGCGGTGGCGGGGTGCGCGGGGTGGCCCCGGGGTCAGCCCTTGAGGCTGCCGGCGGTCAGGCCGCTCATGATGTTGCGCTGGAAGATCAGGAAGATGATCAGGGTCGGCAGCGAGGCGATGGCGAGGGCGGCCAGGAGCCAGTTCTCGGAGACGCTGGCGGCCAGGGAGTAGATGCCGACGTTGACCGTCTGCTTGGCGGGGTCGGGCAGGGTGAGCATCGGCCAGAGGAAGTCCTTCCAGACCGCGACCACCGCGAAGATCGACACGACGCCGAGGATCGGCCGGGACAGCGGCAGGACCACGGAGCGCAGGGTGCGCAGGGAGGAGGCGCCGTCGATGGCGGCGGCGTCCAGGAGCTCGCGCGGGATGGAGTCGAAGAACCGCTTGAGCAGGAAGATGTTGAAGGCGTTGGTGACCGAAGGGAGCCAGATCGCCCAGGGCGAGTTGATGAGGTTGCGCTCCACGACCGGCACGTCCAGGACGGTCAGGTACTGCGGTACGACCAGGACGGTGGCCGGGATCATGAGAGTGAGCAGCATCGCGCCGAGGATCGCCTTGCCGAAGACGGGTCGCAGCTTGGAGAGCGAGTAGGCGGCGGCCACGTCGAAGATCAGCTGGAAGGCGAGGGCGCCGAAGGCGTAGTACAGGGTGTTGAACAGGAGCCGGGCCAGGTCCATCACGCCCCAGGCGTCCGCGTAGTTCCGCGGATGGACGGCGTCGGGTACCAGGGTGGGCGGTGTCTGGGCGAATTCCTGCGGGGACTTGAGGCCGCTGGTGACCATCCAGTACAGCGGGCCGATGAAGACCAGGGTGAAGACGACGGTCACCACGGTGAAGGCGGTCCAGTACAGGACCTTGCCGCGCGGGCGGGCCAGTTGGGCCGGGGAGATCAGGGTGCGTGTGCTCATGTCCGTGCTCTCCCCCGGCTAGTCTTCGCCGCCGGCGCGGCTCAGTCGTGCGTACGCCGCCGAGAATCCGGCGAGCAGTACGAGCAGGACCAGGCCGAGCGCCGCCGCGCTGCCGTAGTTGTTGAAGGTGAACGCGTACTGGTAGATGAGGTGGACGACGGTCAGGGTCGCGCCCTCGGGGCCCGCGCCGCCGGTGAGCAGGAACGGCTCCACGAACACCTGCATGGTGGCGATGATCTGCAGGAGCAGCATCAGCGAGAGGATCAGCCGGGTCTGCGGGATCGTGACGTGCCAGATTCGGCGGAAGACGCCCGCGCCGTCCAGTTCGGCCGCCTCGTACAGCTCGCCCGGGATGGACTGGAGGGCGGCCAGGTAGATCAGTGTCGCACCGCCCATGTTCATCCAGGTGGCGGCGATGACCACGGAGATCATCGCGGTGTCGGTGTCCTGCAGCCACGCTTGTCCTGGCAGCCCCACGGTTTCCCGGATGCGGTTGAAGAGGCCGTATCCGGGATCGTAGAAGTACTTGAAGAGCAGGACGGATGCCACCGGCGGCAGCATCACCGGGAGGTAGACGAGCAGTCTCAAGTAGCCCCGGCCGTGCCGGAATTCATTGAGGATGAGGGCGATGGCGAAGGGCACGGCGAAGCCGAGGAGCAGTGCGAGTCCGGTGAACAGCAGGGTGTTGCGCCACGCCTGCCAGAAGGCCGGGTCGTTGAAGATGTAGGTGAGGTTGGACCAGCCGGCCCAGACCGTCTCGCCGTTCTCCGTCTTCTGGAAGGCCAGGATGAACTCCCTGACCATCGGGTACCAGGAGAAGACCGAGAAGCAGAGCAGTGCGCCGATCAGGAAGGCGTGGGCGGTGAGGTTGCGCTTCAACGCCTGTAGGAACGCGGCGCGTTCGGGGCGGGCGGCGGCCCGGCCGTCCGTCTGTGGCGACGGCCGGGCCTTGTTCTTGGAGAGGGTGGGCGCGGACATCACTGGTTGGCCAGGACCTGGTTGACCTGTTGTTCGGCGGTCTTCAGGAGCTTGTCCGCGTCGGCGTCCTTGTTGGTGAGGACGGCCGACATCAGCGTGTCCAGGACCTTGTAGACCTCCTGGGCCTTGGGCGGCTCGGCCTTGCCCGTGACCGGCTTGTCGGTGAAGGCCTGGAAGTTCTCGACCGGCATGGTCGAACTGGCCTCGCGGGCCTTGTCGTCCTGGGCCTTGCTGTCACCGGTCCAGAAGTTCGGCTGCGGCAGGCCGACCGGCAGTCCGTCCGTCTTGGAGCGGGCCCAGTCGAACTGGCCCTTGCCCGGCTTGAGGAACTTGAAGTTGATCCACGCGATGGCGGCCTTGATCTGGTCGGGCGAGCTGCCCTTCTTGATCATGTAGTCGTTGCCGCCGAAGAGGGTGGCCTTCTGGCCGGGGATCGGCCCCATCCCGAAGTCGTCGTACTTCGCGCCGAGGTTCTGCACCATGTACGTGATGTCGTCGGGCGCGGCGAGGAACATGCCGAGCTTGTCGGCGGCCATCTGTTTCTGCAGGTCGCCCCACTTCAGGAGCTGGGTCTTGCCCATGCTGTCGTCGTCCCAGCGCATGGCCTTGAGGTTGTCGACGATTTGCTTGCCGGTGTCGTTGTTGAAGGCGGCCTTGGTGCCGTCCTTGCTCACGATGTCGCCACCGAGGCCGTAGGTGGTGGCGGTGAAGTGCCAGCCACCGTTGTTGCCCGCGCTGTACTCGCCGAAGCCCGAGACGCCGTCGCCGGTGGCCGCGATCTTCTTGGCGGCCGTGCGGACCTCCGCCCAGGTGGTCGGGGGCGAGTTGGGGTCGAGTCCGGCCTTCTCGAAGAGCTTGCGGTTGATCAGCAGGCCCATCGTGTAGTTGCTGTAGGGCAGGCCGTAGAGCTTGCCGTCCTTCTTCAGGACGTTGAGTACGTTCGGGTCCATGTCCCCCAGCGCCGGGACGGACTTGTCGTTGACGTAGGCGCTGATGTCCTGCGCGCCGTCGTTGTCCAGGACCTGCTGCAGATCGGTGAAGTAGGTGTAGAAGACGTCCGGTTGGGACTTCGCCTTCAGCATCGCCGTGAAGCGGGGAGGCTCCAGACAGGGGTCGGTCTGCTTCCCCTTGATCGTGACGTTCGGGTACTTCTTGTTGAACGCCTCGACGTCCTCCTTCCACTGCTTGAGCTCGGCCTTCTCGGCGGCCGGCGGCATGCAGTCGATGGTGAGCGTCACCTTGGTCTTCGGGTCCAGCGGGGCGGCGGCGTTGGCCGCGTCGGCTCCCTTGTCCCCATCGGAGTCGCCGTCGTCGCTGCTGCTGGTGCCGCAGGCCGCCAGGGCGGTGAGGGCCAGCGCGGAGGCGACGGCGACCGTGGCCGTACGGCGGGTGGTGCGGCGGTTTGTGCTGCGTTTGGTGCTGCGGCGGATACGTCGGAAGTGCGGCATCCGGGAGCTGCTCATCGGTGGACCCCTTTGGACAGCGCCACCTGCCCGTGTGGGCAGGGACGGCATGGCAGGAGCAGGGAAGCCCACAGCTGCGCGGACTGTGTGGCGGCGCTTACTCAAGCACCGTCCACAGATCTGCGCAATATCTCGCGTACGGATTGAAAGAAATTGACAGCGCTGCAAATGCGAGGGTTGTGGCCGCCCGGCGGCCGACGGGCCCCGCTGCGGCTACTCCTGCGGCGGCTGCCCCGTCGAGCCACGCACCACGAGCTCCGGCTCGAAGAGCAGCTCCTCCGTGGGCACCGCGCTCCCCGCGATCTGCAGCGCGAGGAGCTCGACCACGGCGCGCCCCATGGCCTCGATCGGCTGACGCACCGTGGTCAGGGGCGGTTCGGTGCAGGTCATGAACGCCGAGTCGTCATAGCCGACCACCGAGACGTCCTGCGGGACGCCGAGCCCCCGGCGGCGCGCGGCGCGCACCGCTCCGAGCGCGAGGGGGTCGCTCGCGCAGACGATGCCGGTGACTCCGGCATCCAGGAGCCGCGCCGCGGCGGCCTGGCCGCCCTCGATCGAGAACATCCCCCGCGAGACATGCTCATCGGGCAGCTCACCGCCGCCCTGCTCGGCGATCGCGCGGGCAGCGACGAGCTTGCGCTGCGAGGGCATGTGGTCGGCGGGCCCGAGCACCAGGCCGATACGGCGGTGACCGAGCGAGGACAGGTGCCGCCAGGCCTGCTCGACCGCGACCGCGTCGTCACAGGACACCGCCGGAAAACCGAGCCGCTCGATGGCCGCGTTGACGAGGACCACCGGGATCTTGCGCGCCGCGAGGCGTTTGTAGTGCTCGTGCGGGGCGTCCGCCTGCGCGTACAGCCCACCGGCGAACACCACGCCGGACACCTGCTGCTGGAGCAGCAACTCGACGTAGTCCGCCTCGGAGACCCCGCCCTTGGTCTGCGTGCACAGCACGGAGGTCAGCCCCTGCTGGGCGAGCGCCCCGCCGATCACTTCCGCGAACGCGGGGAAGATCGGGTTCTGCAGCTCGGGCAGCACAAGACCCACGAGCCGGGCCCGCTCGCCGCGCAGCTGGGTGGGCCGTTCGTACCCCAGGACATCGAGCGCCGAGAGCACGGACTGCCGGGTCGCGTCCGAGACCCCCGGCTTGTTGTTGAGCACCCGGCTGACCGTGGCCTCGCTGACCCCGACCTTCCGCGCCACCTGAGCAAGTCGTCGCGTCATGCACGCAAGCCTAGTGCAATTCTTGCGTTCCGTTTGCGTGCTCGCTGAATCTGTTCGGGATCGCCTCACCACTTTCGCCACGCGGCCCGGACGGGACCGAACGGGTGAGGGCGGATCGTTTCGGCGGCCGTTGTCCGCGAACTCAGGTATCACTGCTGGTCAGGACGGGAATGCGAGATGCGTTCACGTGCCGTGCCCAGCAAAGGAATTGATCCATGCGTCTTCGTCACTCACTGGCCGCCGCGGCCGGTGCCGCCGTGCTGATCCTGACCGTGCCCGGCTCCGCTTACGCCGCCGACGGCGACTTCAGCTACACGTACATCAACGGCGACGGTGAGGAAGAGCGGGCGACCCTGCACAACCCGCACAGCGGGGAGTGCATCACGCTCCCCGAGGCGGCCCAGGAGTACACCCAGCCGCCTGCCCACTCCCCCAAGAACCGCACCGATTCCTTCGCGATCGTCTTCACGAACGCCGACTGCTCCGGCGACGACTTCACGTTGCGCCCCTACACCGGCGGCGCGAGCGAGCGGTTGAAGCTGCGGTCGGTCCTGTTCTCCTGATCCCGGGCAGCGCTCCCCGCCTCAGGGGATACGGGCCACCTCAGGGGATACGGGCCACCTCAGGGGATACGGGCCACCGCGACGTAGAAACCGCTCAACTCGGGCTTGGGGGCGGGCGATTCCTTGTACCAGTGCGTGGCCGTCACCAGGCCCGGCTCCACCAGTTCCAGCCCCTCGAAGAAGCGCTCCACCTCCGCGCGGCGCCGCATCCGCAAGGGCACCTGGCCCTTCTTGTAGGTGTCGGTGACGGAGTCCGCGAGCTCGGGGTGTTCGTCGGTGGTGCCGTGGGACAGCACCAGATGGCTCCCGGACGGCAGGGCGTTCACCAGGGTGCGCGTGAGGCCGTAGGGGTCCTCGTCGTCGGTGATGAAGTGCATCAGGGCGATGAGGGAGAGCGCGATGGGCTGCTCGAAGTCCAGGAGCTCGCGGGCGTGCTCGAGGATCGCCTCGGGCCGGCGCACGTCCGCCTGGACGTAGTCCGTGGCGCCTTCCGGGCTGCTGACGAGCAAGGCTTCGGCGTGCCGCAGCACGATGGGGTCGTTGTCGGCGTACACGACCCTGGAGCTGGGAGCGATGGCCTGGACGATCTGGTGGAGGTTGGGCGCGGTGGGGATGCCGGTGCCGATGTCGAGGAACTGCCTGACACCGTTGTCGGCCAGCCAGGCGGCGGCGCGGTGCATGAACGCCCTGTTCCGCGCCGCGTTCGCGCGGGCCTCTGCCGGCAGCTTCTCGCCCATCTCCTGATCGACGAGGTAATTGTCCTTGCCGCCCAGAAGCCAGTCATAGACACGCGCCGGATGCGGCTTGCTGGTGTCGATGTGGACGTTGGTGTCTTCTGCAGTCATCCGTGGCTCCACTACGTGTCTGACCGGTTCACGATGCGACGGGCGACGTGTGCCCCGCCCCAGCCGGCAAGGATCTTCCGAGCGTACAGGGCGATAGGTCAACTGTTCTGCCTGGTGAGCGAGTTCATCGCGGTCGCGGCCACGGCAGCTGCCGCCGGGGCGGCTAGAGCTGTCGAAGGTGGTCGCGCAGGCTGCGGGCGGCCTGCGCCATGAGGGCGTCGGCGCCGGGCTGGGCGCCCGCCGGCACCAGGGACTCGGTCAGGACGGCGATCGCGAAGGACTGGCCGTCGGAGTGCTCGACGACACCGATCTCATGGCGCAGGTTGAGCAGGGTTCCGGTCTTGGAGGACCAGACGCTGGCGTCGGAGCTGAAGTCCGGCGTGAGTCGGTGCCGCAGCACGTTGTGGGCCAAGAGGTCGCGCAGCCGCTCGGCCACGTCCGGATGGATCTTCGACGGCGTCCACAGTGCTTGCAGCAGATCGACGAAGGTGCGCGCGCTGCCGGTGTTGGCGCGGGTGGTGTCCAGCTGCGGCACCCGGTGACCGCGGCCGCTGGTGCCTGCGTCGATGGCCAGGGCATGGGCGAGATGGGCCTGGTCGGCGTCGAAGCGCTCCACGGGAGTGTCGAACAGCTCGCCCACGCAGTGCCGGACGGCGATGCCACGGATGCCGAGCTCGTGGAGGATACCGGCGACCTGGGCGGGCGGGGTGAGTTCGAACAGCGCGTCGGCGGCCGTTCCGTCGCTCAGACAGGTGCTCAGGTAGAGCAGGTCGTCGATCGCTATCCGGGCGGGGTGGCGGAATCGGCTCAGCCCGGTGGGGCCCGGCGTGGTGACCAGTCCGGGGCGCACTTCGAGCACCGTCGCTCCGTCGAGCTCGCCCCGCCGGATCCGCTCGACCGTCGCGAGGGCGAGCGGGACCTTGACCAGGGAGGCGGACGGCAGGTGGGTGTCCGCCTCGATCCCCAGCTCGTCGCCGGTGTGCAGGTCTCGTACGAGCAGACAGCCGTGCAGGCCGCCGTCGCGCAGTTGCAGACGGATGTCGCGCAGCAGGGCCTCGGTGTTCGCGCCACCACCCAGGCCGCTGCCCATGCCACCGTCCAGGCCGCTGCCCGGCCCGTTGCCCATGCCACCGCTCATACCGGCGTTCCTCCCCTGATCCCGGCCGGGGCGCCCGCGCCCAGGCAGCGGGCGATGGCGTCGCCCAGGCGCGCTTCGATGTGCTGCGGATTGCCGTCAGCCGCGGCGGACAGGGCGAACCCCCGGCCGAGCGTGATCTCACCGATGGGCCGCCAGGTCAGGGCGAGTTCCTCGGCCTGTGCGAGGGAGCACAGCAACAGGTCGCCCGAGCACAGGACTTCGGCCGCGGCGTTCGTCAGGTCGGCCGCGGCGACTAGCTGTGCGGGACGCAGGCCCACCGCGTCGCGCAGCCGCGTCAGCGGATCGCGGATGTGCGGCACGTCGTCCTCCGGCTGGATCCAGACGCGGCGGGCCGGGCCAGGAGTGGCGCGTCCGACCCGCAGCGTCTCGAGGTAGACGCGCCGCACGCCGAGATCCTTGGCACCGGCGAGCCCGAGCGGCACGGACCACGTCGCCTCGTCAGCCGGCACCGCGAGCAGGGCGGCGCGCACCTGCTGCGCGTGAAGGAGCTCCCTTCGTTGCGTCGGCGCGGCGACCCGCAGGTCGAGGGTGACTCCGTGGCCGCGCGCTTCGGCGACGAGGCGGGCGAGACCGACCGTGGAGCAGATGCCGGGCACCGCGAGGCGCCACGGCTTGCGCTTGACGGCCTCCGCCTCGTCGAGCAGCACGTCGGCCGCCTGCACGAGCTGCCGGGCCGTGGGCAGCATGTCCCGCCCGAAGGGGGTGAGGACGGCGCGCCGTGACGTGCGCTCGAACAACGGCTCTCCGAAGCGTTCCTCAAGGGCAGCGACGCGACGGCTGGCCACCGACTGGGACATTCGGGCCGCGGCCGCTCCGTCGGTGAAACTGCCGTACTCGCTGACGCTGACGAACGCGCGACACGCTCCGACCAGATCCACGTCCCGAACCCTATGCCAGATCAGCATGGAACCGCGCATGAGCGTATTGGACCGCATACGTGCCCGAGAGCAAGGGTGGCTCTGGCACTCACGACCACGTACCGGGACGGAGCCGTGCCGCCCCGTCCCCTATGCGCCCTGCCGTTGGGGCGCCCCGGAGGTTCAGGCCCATGCAGTACACCCGTGCCCGCCGCACCGTTCTCGGTGCGCTTGCCACGCTCTGCCTCGTCCCGCTCATGGCCTGCGCGGAAGACGATTCCCCGGCTTCGTCGTCGTCCCCGTCCACGGCGACCACGAAGCCCGCGGAGTCGACGAAGTCGTCCGCCCGCGCTTTCAAGGAACTTGAGCGAAAATTCGACGCGCGGCTGGGTGTCTACGCGATCGACACCGGTACCGGACGCGAGGTGACCCACAACGCCGGTGAGCGCTTCGCCTACAACTCCACGTTCAAGGCACTGGCCGCCGGAGCCGTGCTGCGCAAGTACTCCCTGAGCGGCCTCGATCGGAAGATCACGTACTCCAAGGACGATCTGGTCGCCAACTCCCCCGTCACCGAGAAGCACGTCGAGACCGGGATGACCCTGGGCGAACTGTGCGACGCCGCCGTCCGCTACAGCGACAACGCCGCGGCCAACCTGCTCTTCGACGAGCTCGGCGGCCCCAAGGGCCTGGACGCCGCGCTCGAGAAGATGGGAGACGACGTCACGCGGATGGATCGCCGCGAGCCCGATTTGAGCACGTGGGTCCCGGGCGAGACTCGGGACACGAGCACGCCGCGGGCGCTGGCCGATGACCTGCGCGCGTTCGTCCTCGGAGACGCCCTGCGCAAGGGCGAACGCGCCCAGCTGACCAAGTGGCTGAAGACCAACACCACCGGGGACAAGACCATCAAGGCCGGTGTGCCCGAGAACTGGGTGGTCGGCGACAAGACAGGAACCGGCAGCTACTACGGCGCCCGCAACGACATCGCCGTGGTGTGGCCTCCCGACGGCGCCCCCATCGTCATGGCGATCTTGTCGAACCGCGGCAAGAAGGACGCCGAGCCCTCCGACAAGCTGATCGCGGAAGCGGCCTCAGTGGCCGCCGATTCGCTGTCGTAGCAGGAGGTACGCGGAGGTACGCCGAGGCGAGGCCCCCGGCGCGCACACCCCGCACCCCGCACCCTTCCCCGAACGCTCCGCTGCCCGCAGCGAGAAGCCATGCCATGCCAAGGAGCCTTGATGACGGACGTCGCACCGCTCACCAGACCCGGCCACGGCCACGGCCCCGGACCCGCCAGAAAGGGGCCCCGCGTGATGGTCGCGGTGGGGCTGGCGCTCGCGCTCACCGCAGGCATCGGGTACGCGGCGGAGCTGGGCCCCTTCGCCCCCGGGCCCCCGATACCCGACCCGGAGGCGACGAGGCAGGCGCGCGCCTTCCTTGCCGACTGGGAGGCGGGCCGCATGTCTCGGGCGGCGGCACTGACCTCCAGCCCCGGGCAGGCGGAGCGCGTCCTGCGGAGCTTCACCTCCGGGCTCGACATCAGCAAGCCGACCCTGACCCCGGGTGCGGCGACGGCCGACGACGAGGGCACCGTGACCGTGGCCTTCACCGCCAAGATGCCCGTCACCGAGCTGGGCACCTGGACCTACTCCTCGGCCCTGCCCCTGCGCAAGCAGGACGAAGGCGCCTGGAAGGTGGACTGGGCGCTGTCCCTGGTGCACCCGAAGCTGAGCGGCACGGAGAAGTTCCGCCTCGAGCGTGAGGACACGGCCGGGCCCGAGATCACGGACCGCGACGGGAACGCCCTGTCGGGCGAGACACACCCCTCCCTCGGTCCGCTCCTCCCGCAGATCGCCGGGGGCGTCGGCGCCGGTCCGCGCGGTGCGGTCCGGCGCGTCGACCGGGCCACCGGTGAGGTCACGGGCACGGAGGTCTCCTTCGGCAAGAAGTCCGACCGGCCCGCGGACCGGCCCGTGTCCACCACCCTCGACGCCACCTGGCAGGCCGCGGCGGAGAAGGCCGTCGCCGCCGAGGCCGACGGCAAGGACGCCGCACTCGTCGCCCTGCGGATCGACAACGGCGAGATCCTCGCCGTGGCCAACTCCCCCTCCTCCGGGTTCAATCGCGCCGTCTCGGGCACCTACGCGCCCGGCTCCACCTGGAAGATCGTCACCACCAGCGCACTGCTGCTCAACGACGCGGTCGCGCCCGACGACGTCGTGGACTGCCCCAAGTACCTGACCGTCGGGAAGCGGTTCCAGAACGTCGAGGCCTCCGAACACCGGGGCGCCACCTTCCGCCAGGACTTCACCGCTTCGTGCAACACCGCTTTCATCAGCCTGCGCGACAAGGTCGGCGACCAGGAGCTGGGCGATGTCGCCGGAAAGTACTTCGGGGTCGGGCAGAAGTGGCGGGTCGGCATTCCCTCGTACGACGGGGCGGTTCCGGTCCCCCGTGACCAGACCGAGAAGGCCGCGTCGATGATCGGGCAGGGCAGGGTGCAGGCCAACCCGCTGATCATGGCGTCCGTCACCGCGACGGCGGTGTCCGGCACCTTCCACCAGCCCACCCTGACCAGCGGCAAGGACACGACCACGACAACCCCGCTGCCGCGCGAAGTCGTCACGGAGCTGCGCGAGTTGATGCGCGCCACGGTCACCGACGGCACGGCCTCGGTCCTGGCCGATCTGCCCGGTGAGATAGGGGCGAAGACCGGCACCGCCGAGGTCTCCGACGATGTCCCGAACAACGGCTGGTTCGTCGCGCATCGCGGCAATGTCGCCGTGGCCTGTGTCGTCGAGAAGGGTGTCACCGGCGGCGGCTCCGCCGGGCCCGTCGTCCGCAGCCTCCTGGGCGCTGTGCCCGACGACCCCTCCTGACGGGTGGCCGACCGGCCTCCGCGCGGGACCGTTCCTCCCCCATCCTCGGCCTGCTACTGGTCCCGAGCACGGGCCTCAGGAGTCCCGGCACTCCACATGCCCCCAGCCGTGCGCGTTCTTCGCGATCTTCTCTCCGGCGGCGTAGGGCTTCTGGCAGTGGCAGCGGCCGGGGAACTTGGCCTTGATGACGGCGCCCGAACTCCCCTTGCCCGTCCGCGCGGTGGAGCCCTTGCGTGGCTTGGCGGCGGCTGAGGCCGTCATGCGCTCGGGCCGCGGTTCGGGGATCGTGAGCGCTCCGTGCGCGGTTCCGGCGGGCTGCTGTGTGTTCGCTGCGTCGCTGGCCGCGACGTCGGCGATCGCGTTGAGGTGATCTCCGTCCACCTGGTGGGCCGCGACGTGCCGGAAGGTGACCGCGCGGCCCTGCAGGAGTGCGTCGATGCGTACGACGAGTTCCTTGTTGGCCACCGGCTTCTTCGCCGCGGTCAGCCAGCCGTTCCGCTTCCAGGACGCGATCCACTTGCTGACCGCGTTCATCGCGTACTGGCTGTCCATGCGGACCTCCAGCGGAACAGCCGGGTCCGTGGACTCCAACAGCTCGGCAAGCGCGGTCAGTTCGGCCACGTTGTTGGTCGCGTCGCCGAGCGGGCCGGCCTCCCACCGCTGCGGGCGCTCGTCGGCATCGGCGACCACCCAGGCCCAGGCCGCAGGACCGGGGTTCTTCTTCGCGGCTCCGTCACAGGCGGCGATGATCAAGTCAGACATCCCTCGATGATGCCAGCCCGCGGGAGACTCGGAGGCCACCGCCCCTCCGGCACCCGCACGCCGATTCCTACGCTCCGCCGGCGTCCAGCGCGGGGGCGATGACGGCGAAGGCCCGGTCGGTCAGCTCGGCGGGGTCCTCGGCGCCGTCGCTGTCGCTCCACCGTTGCAGCACGGCGTCGAAGGCGGTCAGCGCCATCCCGGCGGCGAGCCGCGGGTACAGGTCCACGCCGGCGTCGCACTCCAGCCGCCGCGCCACCTCCCCCGTCAGGTCGTCGCTCCACTGCGCCTGGCGCTCCAGGAAGCGGGCGCGCAGGGCCGGCGTACGAAGAATCAGCCGCACCACGGGCAGCACCCGCTCGGAGTGGTCGCCACAGGCGGCGAGGGGAACCCACACCGCGTGCCGCAGCGCCACGGAGGGCGGCTCCTCGGCGGGGCGAGCCGCCAGCTCCGCGTGGATGCCGACGCCCATGTCGGCCAGGAACTGGACGACCACGTCCTCCTTGGACGCGAAGTACCGGAAGAACGTCCGCCGGGAGACCCCGGCGGTGGTCACGATCTCGTCGATGGTGACCGCGTCGAACCCCTTCCGGGCAAGGAGTTGCAGCGCCGCTTCGGTCAACTCGTTCGATACGAGCTGTCGTTTGCGCTCGGCCATGCTCACTTCGGGGCGGGAACTCACCGGACCATGGTACACGCCATGCCTTTCATGGCACTCAGGATCCTCTTGACACTGAGTGCCACGGGAGACAGCATGTGCCGCATGACGCAGCAGCAGCGCTGGACAGCCGAACAGATACCGGACCAGACCGAGCGGGTGTTTGTCGTCACCGGAGCCAACAGCGGCCTCGGCCTGGCGACCACCCGGGCGCTCGCCCGGCAGGGCGGGCACGTGATCCTCGCGGTACGCGACGAGGAGAAGGGCCACCGGGCGGTCACCGGGATCACTGCCGAACACCCGGACGCGAGCCTTGAGGTACGCCGCCTCGACCTGGCCGACCTCGACTCGGTCCGCGGCTTCGCCGATCGGCTGCACGCCGACCATCCACGCCTCGACGTGCTCATCAACAACGCGGGCGTGCTGGCGCCGCCTCGTCCGCTCAGCGCGCAGGGCCACGAGCTGCAGTTCGCCTGCAACCACCTCGGTCACTTCGCGCTCACCGGCCTGCTGCTCGACCTCCTTGCCGCGGGGAGCGACCCCCGCGTGGTGACGGTGAGCTCGATCAACCACCGGCAGGGGCGTATCCGCTTCGACGACCTGGACGGCGAGCGCGGCTACAAACCGATGGGCCACTACAACCAGTCGAAGCTCGCCAACGCCGTCTTCGGACGGGAACTCCACCGCCGACTGACCGATTCCGGCAGCCCCGTGAGCAGCGTGCTCGCCCACCCCGGCTACACCGCCACCAACCTCCAGATGGGCACACCGACCGGCCTGTGGCGGGTGGTGCTCGGCCGCATCGGCAACCCGCTGTTCGCCCAGCGTCCGGCCGAGGGCGCGCTGCCCCAGCTCTACGCGGCGACCGCATCGGACGTGGAGAGCGGCCAGTTCATCGGCCCGGGCGGCCTGGCCGAACTGCGCGGCGCACCCACGCGCGTACAACTGGCCCCCACGGCCACGGATCCCGAGACGGGCCGCCGCCTGTGGGAGCTGTCGGAGCAGTTGACCGACGTACGGTTCGCGTTCCCCGCCGCCGTCTGACGGCGCCCTGTCAGCGCGCGACGGGGCGGATCAACTCCCAGGCCTGGAGCGCGAAGTCGAGGGTCATGCCATGGCGTTCGTACAGGGCGAGCGCGCCGCTGCTGTTGTCGGTGTCCACTCCGAGGCCTATTCGGTCGCGGCCCAGCGCCGCGTAGTGGCCGAAGGCGTGGCCCAGGAGGTAGCTGCCCAGGCCGTGGCCACGGGCCTGGCGCAGCACACCGAGGCTGCCGATCCACGCCATCGACGAGCGGTCGTCGTGGGTGTGCAGCACCGCCGCGTCGCCCAGGCCGTCGACGTGCGCGATCCACATCAGCGACCAGTCGGCACGCTCGGCGTCGATGTCGTCCAGCCACTGCTCGTACGTGCGCGGGTGGAAGTCGAAGTGGTCGGCGAAGGTGTCCTGCAGCAGGGCGTGGGCGCGCCGCCGGTCCGGTTCGGCCGAACAGGGGCGCAGGGTCACGCCGGGCGGCGGCTCGGGCAACCGGTCCGTGTCCGTGGACAAGGGGCGGACCATCGAGTTGTAGCGCCGGACCGGGGTCCAGCCGCGTGCGCGCAGCGCGCGCAGGTCCACGGTGGGGGCGATGTTGAGGTGCAGGTGCACCACAGCCCGGTCCGCTCCGTTGGCGGCGGCCCGCTCCCCTGCGCGCGCCTCCATCAGGTCGAACAGGTGCCGGGAGGCCCGGGGCCGGTCGGGCAGCGTGAAGCACTCCGCATCGATCCGCTCACCGCCGGACTCGTCCCACAGCAGGCCGTACGCGATCAGCCGGCCGTCGTCGAACAACAGCCAGGAGTCGTGCTCCAAGTCGACTTCCGGGTGCTTCAAGTCGGCCTGGACCTCGGAGAGTTCGGTGTCGGCGCGGCCGATCTCCAGCAGGCCGATCTCATTGAGCAGCGCGCACACCGCCGCCGCGTCATCGAATACCGCGGGGCGCACGGTCAGGCCGGGCGGGAGGGCGGCGGGTGTGGTCATGGACCCACTCTCCGATGCCGGGAGTCCGGCCCGCAACGGACTTTTCCCCGCCGTGCCGGGGCCGCGAGGGCCCCGGCACGGCGGGTTTTTCCGGCTAGATGCCGAACGGTGCGGCGTAGCGCACCGTGCCGCCGGGCAGCGGGTGATCGGCGTCCAGGGCGAGGGCCATCATGGCCTCGTCCGGGACATCGATGCTGATGCCGATGCCGTACGCCGAGGCACGGGTGAAGCCGAATCGCGGGTAGTACGCCGGGTGCCCGAGGACGGTGACGAAGCGCTCGCCCCTGTCCTTGGCCACGTCGAGCGCGGCACGGATGACCGCGGAACCCGCACCGGTCCTCTGATACTCGGGGAGTACGGCGACGGGGGCCAGGCACAGGGCCGGGGTGTCGCCGATGTGGCAGCGGGTCAGCAGCGCATGGCCGACGACTGTGCCGTCCTGGTCGGTGGTGACGACGGAAAGGCCGTCGATCCACGCGGTGTCGGAGCGCAGCGCTTCGACGAGGTCGGCCTCCGCCGGGGTGTCGAACGCGGCGACGACGACGGCGCGAATGGCGGGGATGTCAGCGCTGGTCTCGGCGCGCGTGATCCAGGTGTTGCTCATGATGGATGGAGATCCGTTTCATGGTGGGTTCGTGTGGGTGGCACCCCGCGAGCTCACGCTCTCGGCGAGGGCGGATCCGACTGAGGTCAGGCCACGGCCCGGGACGTGAGGGTGGTCCGGGCGGTGCGCATGGCGGTGGCCTTGAGCGCGGTCATCAACCCCAACTCCCAACATCCTCGATCCGGATCACACACGAACGCCAAGGATCTTATCATCCGGCCGCTTTTCGGCACGAGACGCGCAGGCCGAAGCCAGACGGGCGGGGCGGGCCGAGCCCGCCCCGCCCGTGCGTTCAGGAGAAGATCGCGTGAACCTGGTCCACCGCCTCGGGTCCGTAGCCGACCACACCCACGGGGACCGCGCCGTCGATCGCCTCGATGATGCGCCCGGCCCACACCGGCCCGAACCCTCCGCACAGCTCGATCAGTTGAACGCCCTCGCCGACGAGCCGGCGCGCGGCCTCGATCCCGTCATCCGGCTTCGCCACCCCCACAAGCACCGTGCGGCACTGTCCCGTGTCGACGACGTTCACGTCACCACTCGCGTCGCTGCCTGCCGCGGTGTAGATGAAGCCCCAGCTGGTGAGCGCCATGAATGCAGCCCCCTCAATCCCGGTCACCCGGATCCGATCATCAACGTCATCGCCACCCAAGCAGCCCGACCTGCTCCACGCCACACCTCACAAGTTGCCGACCGGCTACGTCGCCCGGGCCAGGGCGATCGCGCCCTGGAGCCGCTCCCCCGCCTCGTACATCATGTAGGGCACTCCGTTCTCCGTCCCGAAACTCGGTGCCGCGCTGCGTCCGTTGTCCGGGGCGGCGTCCATCGAGTGGTGGAAGATCCCGAGGTGATCACGGCGGGAGAAGTCCTTGCCGACTTCGGTGATCAGTATGTTGCCGCCGCTTCCCTTGTCCGTGTTGTAGACGACGTAGGCGCTGCCCCCACGCGTCAGCAGGTGCGGCCCGCCCACGTTCTGCGCTCCCACATCGGCATGGCGGATCAGCGGCTTCTGGTCGAAGGTCCAGTCGCGCCCGTCGGCCGACCAACCCCAGGCGATGTCCCGGTGGTTGGTCGTGTTGTTCAGCATGAAGAGCATCACGTAACGGGCGCCCCGGGACGGCAGGTCGTGACGGAACACGCGGGCATAGGACGTCTCGGTGGATCCGCTCGGCAGCATCGACGTGGAGAGCACCACCTTGTCGTACGTGAAGTGGATGCCGTCCTTGGAGCGGGCGAGGCGGGTCGTGGTGTTCTCGCCGTGGAAGTACAGCCACATCTCCTTGGCGTCCTCGTTCCACAGCACGTGGGGCGATGAGACGTGGCTGACCTTGTAGTGCGGCTGCCAGTTGTTGGTGACGATCGGGTTTCCCGCGTACTCGGTGAAGGGTCCGTCGATCGAGTCGCCGTAGGCCAGGCAGATGCCGCCGGGGGCGTCGTGCGGTGCGTAGTAGAGGTAGTACCGGCCGAGCGCGCCGGAGACCCGGCCGACGGTGCCGCGCAGGCACGGGAAGATGATCTCGCCCGTGGGGTTGTACGCGAGGTCCGACGGCTTCAGGACAGTCCTCACGTAGGTGTAGTCGGGGAACCCGCCGGGCGCCGCCACGGCCGGGCCCGCCGTGCCTGCGCCGATCGCCAGGGCCGTGCCGGTGGCGGCCGCCCCGCNNCGGGCGGGGGGCGCCCGCCCCGCGCAGGAAGACGCGGCGCGGGAAGGGGGCCCGGTGTCCGGGGGTCGGCTGCTCGGTGTGGTGCTGCTCGGTGTGGTGCTGCGCGTCGTGCTGCGGCTCGTTCATTTCTGTGCTCCGTCCCGGGAGTTGAATGTCAGAGGTAGGTGGCGGCGGTGACGCAGAATCCGCCGAGGGCGACGGCCCACACGTAGGGCAGCGTGCGGACCATGACCTGCTGGGGGCCGACGCCCGCGTACTGGGCGCTCCACACGGTCTGGGTGCTCGTGGGGTCGGCGACGCCGAAGACCTGGTTGTAGGAGGCGGCGAGGCCGAGCACGGCGACGGCGGGGTAGATGCCGGCCGCGATGAGGACGCCCGCGATGCCCGCGCCGAGGCCGTAGACGTTGAGCGGACCTCGGTAGAGGCACAGCGGCACCAGCAGGGTGAAGACCAGGACGAACAGCACCGGGTTCTGCGGGCTGACGGCCTTGACCAGGGGTTCGAGCGCTTCGACGGCACCCGGCAGTTTCACCGCGGCCAGCAGGATGCCGATGGCGATGAACAGGGCGATCGGGGGCGCGGCGACCTCGAAGCCTCCGTACAGCGTGCGCAGCAGCCGCTTGTTCATCTCGCGCGGCCGGGTCGTGGTGACCAGGGCGTAGAGCACACCGGCCAACAGCGAGGGAATGATGGCGAGTTCGAAGCCGAGCGCCAGGATCAGGGGCACGACGGGGGTGAGCAGCGCGTACCAGGGTGCGTCGCCGAGGTGTTCGCGGCGCGAGCGGCGCTTGTCGACGGCCGTCTTCAGCGCCCAGGTGTGCTCGACCCCGCGGCGGCGTGACTCGACGAGGACGAAGGCGACGGCCGCGACCAGTGCGAGCGGGAACAGCTTGACCATGAAACCGCGCACCGTGGGGACCGGCAGGTCCAGGGCGGTCGAGAAGAACTGCCAGATGGGAAGTTCGAAGGGCACTCCGACGGCGATGCCCATCAGGATGGTGCCCGCCGCGGTGACCTTGGGGATGCCCACCGCGACCATCGCCGGGATGCCGATGATGCCGGCCAGCATGGCGGCGGGAGCCGATCCGGTGACCGTGCCGATCAGCGCGGACACGGCGAGCACACCGAGTGCCACGACCGTGGGCCGGTCGCCGCCGAACTCCACGATCTTGCGGACGATGGTCCCGGCGATGCCGGTCTCGTCGAGGAGTTTGCCGAGCCACGATCCGAGCAGCACCGCGATCATCGTCGAGGCGAGCATCGGGGCGCCCTCCTGGAGGACGGTGTCGAAGACGCTCTCCTTGCCGGTCAGGGGTGCTCCGGCGACGAGGGCGATGACGACGCCGAGGAGGACCAGGGCGAAGGCGGTGGGGAGTTTGCGGGTGAGCATCGCGGCGACACCCACCGCCATGACGATCAGGATGACAACGCCCATGGCGCTACTTCTCTCTGTGGGTCACGGTCACGGCGTCGACGAGCGCGGCCGTGAGAAGAAGGGGGCTGCGGCCGAGACCGCAGACGGTCCGGGCGTGGGCGTGCGCGGCGATCTCCTCGGCGCCCGCCACGTGCCCGTACAGCCGGAACCGTCCCGCGCGCAGGACGACATGACCAAGGGCCCGCTTCAGTGCGGCCTTCGCCGGGCCGTGGTGGAGGTGTTCGTGCACGGATTCGTGGGCGAGGGCCGCCGCGCGCACCGAACCGGGCGGGTACCAGTGCCGCCAGCCCCGTTCGTCGATCAGCGCCTCGGTCGCCGCGAGGGTATCGGTGTAGAGCTCCACCGTCGGCGTCGGCCGTGACGTGTAGCGGGCAAGGAGACCGCGCTCAAGGCCGTCGGCGCGCTCGACGATCCTGGCCCGGCACGGCACGGGGGCCAGCGCCGCGCCGAACTCCTCGGCCGTACGCGCCCAGTGGCGAAGGAGCCGCGGGTCTCGGCCCTCATGGGTGGGGGTCGCGGCCAGGAGCTGGACCGCGTGGTGCAGGTCGTCGCGGGTCTCGGGCCCCGGCGCCGTGGGCGTGCTCATGTGCGGACCTCCAACACGGCTATGACCGGCTCGTCGGCGGTACGCGAGTCGAGTTCGCTGCGGGCGAGCGCGAGCAGCGGCTCGGGGTCGAGCACGCCTGACAGGTCCGCGATCCGGGAGCCGAGCAGCAGCCGCACGGCGGGGGCCCGCACACCGCCGTCGCCGTACGAGGTGGCCTCGCGCACCAGCTTCGCCAGTACTTCGGGGGCGTCGGCGACCCGGGTGGTCTCCACGCGGGCGTCGGGGACGTGCAGGCGTATCACCCCGTCGGCGTCGACGATCCGCACCGGATGCCGGGTGGCGCGCAGGGTGCGGCGCACCTCGGTCCCGTACACGGTGTGTGATGCGGTTTTGGCGAGGACCATGACCTGGGACGGGTCGCTCTTGAGGCTGGCCGCCGCGGTGCGCAGCCGTTCCGCCTCGTCCGCTCGGTGCGCCCGGTCCTGGGTGCGCAGTTCGGTGGCGCCGGTGGCGACGGCCCGCACGGTGCTGGTCTGCGGGTCGACGGTGACCTCGACCTCGACGCCGTCCGCGGCGGCGCCCTGCGCGATGACGGCTGCCTCCGCCTCTGCCCGTACGGCGAGGATCTGTTCCTGTCCGGCGCCGGGGATGGTCCGCTCTATCTGCTCGCGGACCAGGGCGAGCGCGACTCCGATCGGGCTGATCACCTCGCTGTGCCGGGCGATGCGCCCTTCCAGGCCGCTGACCTCGGCCAGGTGCGGGGTGACGGAGGCGGCGCCGCCGCCTCCGCCGACGAGCAGGGTGGTGTCCTGGTCGAGCCGGTAGTCGCGGATCATCGTGTCGACGACCTTCTTGACCTGAGCCGTTCCCACGTCCAGGAGCCGGGCCGCCGCGGTGGCGATGTCCACGCCGAGTGCTTCGGCGAGCGGGGCCATCGCCGCCCTGGCGACTTCCTGCTCGCTGCGGGCGAAGTCGCCCTCGGGCACGCGTCCTGCCGCGTTGGCCGCGCAGGTCATGGTGAGGGCGAAGCGGCCGCCCGCCGCGTCGAGGACGGCGTAGTCCTCGGGGTCGTCGGCCATCGGGCGGACGGTGGTGAGTCTGGCGTCGCGCAGGTCGTCGAGGGTCGCGAAGCACGCGTAGGGCAGCCCGGCGATGTGGGCGCTGCGCGGCCCGACCCCGGTCACCTTCCCGCCGCCGATCCGCGCCATGGAGCCGCCGCCGACTCCGACGGTGCGTACGTCCAGGGCGTTGAGGTACGACTTCTTGCCGAGGATCGTGGCGTGCTGGACGGCGACCTTGCCGCGCCGTACGACGCTGATGTCGGTGGAGGTGCCACCGGTCTCCAGGAAGACTCCCTCGCTGATCCGTTCCTGCATCAGCGCGCCCGCCACGCCTGCCGCGGGGCCCGAAAGGACCGTCAGGAGCGGCCTGCGCCGCATCTCGTCAAGGGACATCACCCCTCCGTCGCACCGCATCACCATCAGGGGCGAGTCGACGCCGGCCTTGGTGATGGAGCTGTCGACGAGGTCGGCGGTGGCCAGCATGCGCGGCAGGATCGCCGCGTTGACCACCGCCGTGCGGGTGCGTTTGCGCAGCCCGTACAGAGAGGTGATCTCGTGCGCGGCGGTCAGCGGCAGACCGGTGGAGCGTGCCGCAGCCACGACGGCCCGCTCGCCCTCGGGGCGGTCCACGCTGAACGGCTCGGTGGCCACGAG
>NZ_BAAAUG010000022.1:187112-254619 GCF_039533825.1 Streptomyces rectiviolaceus | reverse complement strand
CGGAAGGCTTTTGCCCGGGGTGAGTTGGAGCTTGCCGAGTGCCGCGAGCCTGCGGGTGAGGGCGGCGGCGGGTCCTGTGCCGATCCCGATCAGCCCCACGGTGGCCACATCGCCCTCCAGCAGGGCGTTGGTAGCCTGTGTCGTGCCGTGCGCCAGAAAAGCGACATCCTCGGGTGCGCGGCCGGTCTCTGCCAGCAGACGGTCGAGCGCTTCCACGATGCCGTGGGCCACGCCGTCCTCGTGATGGTGGCTGGTGGGGACCTTCACCTGTCCCAGGAGTTCCAGGGTCGTGGCGTCGACTGCCACGGCGTCGGTGAAGGTTCCGCCCACGTCGATGCCGACGCGGATGCGGTGGGTGGTCATGGTTGGGCACCTCCTTGTGCGGGTTGGCGGTGCGCGGGCGGGCCGGGTGGGACAGGTGGAGCTGTCCCGCCCGGCATTCCCGCGGATCAGTAGCCGCGTACGTCGGGCCAGTGGCGCTGCACACCGTCCCGGTCGAGCAGCCGGGCGAACTCGTCGAACCTCTTGTCCTCGCCCTGTACTTGGTGGGGTTCGACCCCTTCGGACACGCAGTGCGCGGCCAGGGCGCCGGCCACCTCGCCGATGTTCCACTCCACGGGGTGGAGGCGGTAACAACCGTTGGTGATGTGGGTGGTGCCGATGTTCTTGCCCGCCGGGAGGAGATTGCGGACCCGGCGGGGCACGAGGGCGCCGAGCGGTATCTCGAACGGGACCGAGCCGATGTCGATGTAGTTGTCACCGCCGGTGGAGGGGTGCAGGTCGATGCGGTAGTTGCCGATGCCCACGGAGTCCCGGTACGCGGTCCTCCCGTAGGGGCCCACGACATCGATCGCGACGTCCTGCTCGGTGACGGTGGTGACGGCCTTGATCCGCCGCGACTCCCGCACGTAGGGGGCCTTGGCCAGGCCGTCCGCCGTGCCCGTGATGTCGGGGCGAAGCCGCAGGCCGGGGAAGCCCGTCCCGCCGTCCTCGCGAGGCGCCTCGGTCTGGAGCCAGTACAGGACCGAGAGCGAAAGCTGCCGCGCCTCCGCCAGCGCCTGTGCCGAGGTCTCCTCGCCTCCCCCGATCAAGGGCTTCAACCAGTAGTCGTTGAGCGGCCAGTTGACCAGCGTGATGTCGGAGTCGAAGGCTCCCGGCCGGTGCAGCTTGCGGGCGAGGATGCGGCGGAAGCCCCACAGTTCCTTGTCGCCCGCGTCGGCGCTCTGGTCGGCGTTGACGGCGAGCGGGTCGACCTCCGGGTTGGGCACGAACGTACGAGGGACGGCTTCGAGCGAACGTGGGTCGGGGGCGAGGAAGCCGAGGAGCGGGCCCGGCCAGAAGTCGGGGCGGTAGGAGCGCCAGAAGTCGTAGTCGACGGGGCGCTCGATGACGTGGTTCTCGCCCTCGTGGTGGGAGAGCGCGAAGCAGACGGTGATGCCCTGCTGGTTGAGGGGTTGTGCTTCCTCGGGTGCGTGCGGCTCGCCGAACTCGGCGCGCGACTCGGCGCCGACGGCGTGCTCGACTCCGCCGAGTTCGAGCAGTTCGCCGGTCTCGGTGGCGTCGATGACGTACCGGGCGTGCAGGGTGGTGCGGTCGCCGTCGCGCAGGTTCTCCAGGGTCACCGAGGTGATGACATCGTTGTCGGACTCGGCGGCGACGGCCCGGTGTTCGGTGAGAAGGGTCAGCCGCCCCGACGCCAGGTGGGGCGCGAGCATGCCTTCCATGACGGCGAGGGCCACGCGCGGCTCGTGGCAGAGCTTGCTGACCCGGCCGGCTCCCGGATTGAGGCCGGTCAGTGACAGCGCCTCCGAGCGCAGGGGGTACCACTGGCGGTAATAGTCCCTGATGGACTCGCGCAGCTTGCGGTACGAGGCTGTCGTGCCGAACTGCTCCACCCACGGGTGCTCGTCCGGCGGAACGGCCTGGGAGGTGAGCTGGCCACCGATCCAGTCGGTCTCCTCGGTGAGGACGACGGTCCGGCCGGCCCGGCAGGCGGCGAGCGCGGCGGCCACGCCGCCCAGGCCGCCGCCGACGATGAGGATGTCCGGTTCAGGGATCACGGTTCTCCTAGAGCTGTGCTGTACGTGGTCGTGCCGTGGGGGTACGGCGCACGGTGGGGCGCGGCTGCCCACGGTCGTCATGCGATGTCCCCGAGCGCCTTGGGCGGGGGCCCCGTGCTGGCGCCGGGCCGGAATGTGCAGGCCACCAGCGGGTCAGGGGCGTCCTCACCGGCGACGAGTGTGGCAAGGAGGCGTACGGCTGCCGCGCCCAACTGCGCGCGGGGGATGTCGAATCCCGTGGGTTGCGGCCCGTCAGCGAGATCGGGTGGCGGACTGCCGAGCAGGGCGAGGGAGATGTCGCCGGGACAGTGCAGACCGGCGTCGCGGGCAGCCTTGCTCAGTGCTCGCCAGGCCGCGCCACTGTCGGTTTCCTCGGCCACGAAGGCGGTGACGCCTTCCGCCACCCACTGCCGCAGCCGCTCAGGACCGAGCTCGCGCTCCGGATCGGCACAGCGGAACACGGCGGCGTGCCCGCCGGGGAGCCCTGCGGCCTCCACACCCTCGAGGAAGCCTTGTTCACGGTCGGTGGAGGCGGGGGCGTCGTCGTCCTCGCGCACCAGGATGATGCGACGGTGCCCGAGAGCGGCGAGCCGGTGGACGACTTCGCGGCTGGCACTGACGTAGTCGGCACCGACCCAGGCCAGGCCTTCCGGTTCGTCCCTGCGGCCCAGGTGGACCACGGGGAAGCCGTCGTCCACGAGCCTGCGCAGTTCGTCCACCGGCGCGTGGCGGCCCAGGAGGAGGCACCCGTCGGCGAGCCGCGCCCTGTTGAGCGCTTGAGGCCCGGTGGCCCCCGCACCGCCTCTGCTGGACCCGGTGAACAGCACCAAGTCGTATCCCTGCGCGGCGGCTTCCTGCTCCACGCCCACCAGGAACGGGTAGTACGAGTGCTGCACATCCGTGGGGAAGGTGGCCGTGAAGCTGAACACTCCGAGCAGGCCGTTGCGCGCCGCCGCAAGGCGCCGGGCGGCCGGGTCAGGTACGTAGCCCAGGCTGCCGGCCGCGTCGAGCACCTTCTGCCGGGTCTCTTCCGAGATGGCGGCGCCCTGCTTCTTGCCGGCGAGGACCAGCGAGACCGTGGCCTGCGAGACCCCCGCGAGCCGGGCGACCTCGGCCTGACGCGGCCGCCCAGTGCGCCCCACCGCGGCCGGCGCCCGGCCTCGGCCGGCCCGTTTCCTGGGTTCGTCCACCGCTGCCCCTCCGTCGTTAATGCGTATTAGTGATGCGCATTAACGAGTACTGTGCGCGGCACCGGGCCACCGGTCAAGAGAGGGGAACGAACTTTCTACGCCGCTTCTGCGGTGGACTCGAGGCCGCCCGGAGCGGAGTGGTGTCGGCCCTCTCGGCCCACCGCAGCCCACCGCAGCCCACCGCAGCCCGACGAAGCGGGCGACGGGAACGGTCAGTCGACCGCGCTCACCGCGCTCACCGCGGCATCGAGAAGGGGGCCGAGTTCCTGGGCCACGGCGGTCAGAGCACGGACGTCCCGCTCCGCCCGGGCGATCAGAATCGCCCCCTCCAGGGCGCTGATCATGAGCGTGGCGAGCGCTTCGGACCGCGCCTGCGGGACGCCCATGTCCGCCAGGGCCCGGGCCACCGAGCCGACCCAGGTGGCGAAGGCGGCGGACGCGGCCTCCCGCGTGGACACAGTGGACTCCGCGCAGTCCACCGTGGCGGCGGCGACGGGGCACCCACCCGAGAACCCGGCGGTCCGGTACTCGTCGGCCCACTGGCGCACCATCTCCGCGAACAGCCCGGCGGGCGTCGGCGCGGGCAGGGCGGCGACGATACGACCGACACGCCGGCTCGCGTACTGTCCGGCCCAGCCCACGGCCTCGTTGACCAACTCCTCCTTGCCGCCGGGGAAGTGGTGCTGGAGCGATCCGCGCGGCGCCTGCGCGTGGGCGGCGACCTCGCGCATACCCGTAGAGGCGATCCCGTCCCGCCGGATGAGCTGGGCCCCGCTGAAGATCATCCGCTCCCGAGGCCCCCGCCCTGACACCGCCATGATCGCCCTCCATCGCCTCGTAAGCCTTCCAGAGTCCACACTATGACGGCGGTCATAGCAGGGGCTACTGTGACCACGGTCATAGTCAATACGACGACAGCGACGGCGACGCTCCGCGCGGGCCGGAAACGGCGGTGCATCGTGTACACAGGCTTCGTCGGACTCGGGGTCATGGGCCGGCCCATGGCGCTCAACCTCGCCCGCGCGGGGACACCCCTCCTCGTCTGGAACCGCACCCCGGCCCACTGCGAACCCCTGCGCGCCGCCGGGGCCGAAGTCGCGGCGCACCCCGCCGAGGTCTTCGACCGGGCCGACGTCGTGATCCTCATGCTGGCCGACGAGACGGCCGTCGACGCGGTCCTGGGGCGCGGGACCCCGGACTTCGCGGCGCGCGTCGCCGGACACGTCGTCGTCCACATGGGCACGACCTCGCCGGAGTACTCGGCCGGCCTCCAGGACGACATCCGGGCTGCGGGCGGGCGATACGTCGAGGCCCCTGTCTCCGGTTCCCGGGTCCCGGCGGAGCAGGGGCAGTTGGTGGCGATGCTGGCAGGTGACTCCGAAGCGGTGGAAGCCGTGCGGCCCCTGCTCGACCCGATGTGCCGGGAGACGTTCGACTGCGGTCACGTCCCGGACGCCCTGCTGATGAAGCTCTCGGTGAATCTGTTCCTGATCACGCTGGTCACCGGCCTGACCGAAGCCTTCCACTTCGCCGACCGTTACGGGCTCGACCGACGCAGGTTCCTCGACGTCCTGGACGCGGGCCCGATGGCCAGCTCCGTCTCCCGCGTGAAGGCGCCAAAGCTGTTCGCCCGCGACTTCGCCGTACAGGCGGCGGCCAAGGACGTCCTGAAGAACAACCAGTTGATCGCGGAGGCCGCCCGCAAGGCCGGCCTTGCGTCCCCCCTCCTCGACGTCTGCCACACGCTGTTCGACGAGACGGTGACGCAGGGCCACGGCGGCGAGGACATGGTGGCCGTACTGCGCGCAATGGAGGCACGGACCGACGGCACACCTCTCTGAGCTCGATCGAGGCCGCCGCCCCGCGCCGCGTACTGACCCCTGACCCAGCCCTCAAAACCGCCTGAAATCAACGCACTTGAGAGGCATGGCGCGCCTCAAGGGCCTCGCTCAGGCCTCGACCGCGGACCGATAGGGGCTGTGCATGGTCAGGAAACGGATGTCGAGGTCGGACTCCAGGTAGTCCATCCGCCGCTCCCAGAAGGCCCGCATGTGCGGGAGGGCCAGGTGCGCGTCCAGATCGGCCTGGGAGCGCCAGGCCTCGTAGAAGACGAAGACGCCGGGCTCGTCCCGGTCCTCGTGGAAGTGGTACTCCAGGCAACCGGACTCCTGCCGCGTCGGCTCGACGAACGAGAGCAGGAGCTCTTTCAGTTCGGCGGCGCGTTCGGGCTTGGGGCGGGCGGTACCGACGAGTGTGAACGGCTGGTCCATGAAGGTTCTCTCCTCAGATGGATGTCGCGATCGGACATCGGACAGATGGCCCGATCGATAGGTACGACGAATCTCGTACCTAGGTGCCGGACGTTAGCGAGCCCAGAGGTACGATGCAAGTCGTACCTGAGAGGAGGCGTCCGGCATGCCCGACGACGAGGGCCACCCGACCGTCGAAGAGATGCGGCTCGGCCCGGTGCTCGCGGCACTGGCCGACCCGCTGCGCCGCCGCGTGGTGCGCGAGCTGGCGGCCGCACCCGATGGCACCGCCCGCACGTGCAGCTCCTTCGCGCTGCCGGTCTCCAAGGCGACCGTCACGCACCACTTCCGCGCGCTGCGCGAGGCCGGGCTGATCCAGCAGGTCGCCCGCGGCAACAGCCGGATGGCCACTCTGCGCCGGGCGGATCTGGAGCAGCGGTTTCCTGGCCTCCTGGGCATCGTGACGGCCGAGCCGGAGGAGTGAGCCGCGGTGGCTTCGATGCCCCGGGGTGCATCCGCCACAGGGCGGGGGCCTGGGGAAATGCCGTCGTGCGCCGGAGCGGCGGTCCCGTAGGGTACGGCCCCATGAACCAGGTTTCCCGCGACGCCGTCCGTCCGGTACGTGCCGACGAGTGGCCCGCTGTGAAGGAATTGCGGCTCCTGGCGCTGAGGGATCCGGCAGCTCCGATCGCCTTTCTCGAGACGTACGAGAACGCCGCCGCGGAGCCGGACTCCTTCTGGCAGGGGCGGACCAAGAGGGCGGCCGACGGGACGCGCGTGCGTCAGTTCGTGGCCGAGGGCCGGGACGGGACCTGGAGCGGCACAGTGACCGTGCTCATCGAGGACCCGGGCAGCGACGATGTGTTCGGCGGGGCCATCGAGCAGCGCCAAGCGCATGTGGCCGGTGTCTTCGTCCGCCCCGAGTACCGCGGAAGCGGAGTGATCGACGCGCTCTTCGTGGCCGCCGTCGAGTGGGCGTGGTCGGTGACGGACGTGGCCCGGGTCCGCCTGTACGTCCACGAGGACAACGCACGGGCCGAGAGCACCTACCGGCGGCATGGATTCGTGCGCTCCGGGGAGACCGTCCCGATGAAGGGCGACCCCTCCAAGCTGGAGCACGAGATGGTTCTCGACAAGAGCGCGGTCGTGTCCGACGTCGGTGACCGCCCATCGCCCATGGATCCCCGGCCAGGCGCCAGTTCCTAGGTTTCAGTGACGAAGGGCGGCTCGACGAGCCTCTCTTGGTGACCCACGCGGATCAGTGACCTACGCGGATCAGTGGCCGACCCGGATCATTGGCGGATGCGGACGCCGTGGCGAGTGCGCATCCGGTGCAGTTCCCACAGCGCCACCGCCGTCACGGAGACAGGGCCGCCGAGGACCGCGCACCACTGTGCGGCCGGCGGCCCGTGCGGCATTCCTCCTTCGAGCGCGACGCTGAAGAGCATCAGCTCCCAGACGAGTACGACGGTGAGCGCGGCCGGGAGAGCGGCGTGCACGTTGGACGTGTTGAAGGCGTAGCGGGCGGCGTAGGCCGAGGCGAACATGAGGAACGGCAGCAGCCAGACGAGGCCGATGAGCAGCCCGAGCGCCACAAGGCCGTTCACGAGCGTGCCGTAGTTCTGCTTGAGCAGTACGGCGCTGCCGGCCAGCACGAGCCCGACGCCCACCAGGATGCCGACGTACCAGCCCACGGCCTTGAGCGGCTCGCGCAGCCGGGAGCGGAGCACGCGCCGCTGCGGGGCGGGCGCGTAGCGGATGAAGCCGAGGACGACCAGTGGCCCGGTGAAGATGAGCAGCAGCGGGGCAAGGATCAGCTTCACGACGCCGTCGTTGGCGACCCCGCTCCAGCCGTCGTCCGCTCCGTAGGTGTAGATCAGGAGCAGGCTTGCGGCCGCTCCCACGATCGCGCGCCCCAGCTGCACCCGCGTCACGAGCCGGTCCGCCACACGGCCGGCGCCAGGCTGATTGAAGATCGCCTCGGCGCGGCGGCGGGCGGAACGGATCACCGGGATGAGCGGCGAGACGAAGAAGAGCGCACAGCCGGAACGCCGCACCCTGACGGGCCGCGGCGGGTACGGCTGCGGGGGCGGGGGCAGGTACGGACCGGGTTGCGGCGGGCCGTACGGATGTGGGTGCGGACCAGCGGGCGGCGGTCCGTAAGGGTCCCCACCGCCCTGCGGCAGGCCGTTCCCCGGCCCCCAGCCCTGATATCCCCCGTGTGCCACTGTTCCCCCTAGCCTCCTGCGACGCATCTGAGCGCGCGCAGTTTACCCGGAACCGGAACCGGCGTCACCGGTGGTGAGGTTCAAGCGCGGGGAACGCATGGCGTGGAGGGAGGGGCGGTGTCCGCCGTGCCGTCGCCCCTCCCCCGCCGATGTCGGAGACCTAGCCGACCCGCTGCTCGTACCCCACGAGCCGTACGCACACGGCGAGTCCCGCGATGGCCTCCTCCAGCTCCCCGAGGCTCGGGTAGCTGGGCGCGACGCGGATGGTGGCGTCGCGCGGGTCGTCGCCGTACGGGTGGGTGGCGCCGGCCGGGGTCAGCACGATGCCCGCCTCGGCGGCACGGCGCACGACCTCCTTGGCGCAGCCGTCGGTCACTTCGAGGGTGACGAAGTAGCCGCCCTTGGGGTCGGTCCAGCGGGCGAGGCCGGTACCGCCGAGCTCCGCCTCCAGGATCCGGGCCACCGCCTCGAACTTCGGCTGGAGCAGGGCGCGCTGGCGCTCCATGTGGGTGCGCACGCCGTCGGCGTCCCGCAGGAACATCACGTGCCGCAGCTGGTTGATCTTGTCAGGGCCGATCGACCGCTTGGCGTTGTTGGCGAGCAGCCACTTCAGGTTCGCGGGCGACGAGCCGAAGAAGGCGACGCCCGCACCCGCGGCGGTGATCTTCGAGGTGGAGCCGAAGACGAAGACGCGGTCCTCGTTCCCTGCGTCCGCGCAGGCGGTCAGCAGGTCGGCGATCTCGACGGGCTCGTCGGTGAGGTGGTGGGCGGCGTACGCGTTGTCCCAGAAGATCCGGAAGTCGGGCGCGGCGGCCTGCATCGTGGCAAGACGGGCGACGGTCTCATCGCTGTAGGAGACGCCGTCGGGGTTGCTGTACTTCGGGACGCACCAGATGCCCTTGACCTTCGGGTTCTCGGCGACAAGCCGCTCCACGACGTCCATGTCCGGGCCCTCGGCGGTCATCGGCACCGGGATCATGTCGATCCCGAACCGCTCACAGAGCCCGAAGTGACGGTCGTAGCCCGGAACCGGGCACAGGAACGCGATCCGCTCCTGGTCCACCCAGCGCGACTCGGCCCCCGGCACCACGCTGAGCAGGGCGTGCACCAGGCAGTCGTGCATCAGCTCGAGGCTGGAGTTGCCGAGCGCGAGCAGCTGCCCGGCCGGCACCTGGAGCACGTCCGCGAAGATCTCCCGGAGTTCCGCCAGACCCTGCAGACCGCCGTAATTGCGTACGTCCGTGCCGTCGGCGGAGGTGTGCCGCCCGCCCGGCAGGCTCAGCAGGTCCTCGGAGAGGTCGAGCTGCTCCGGTGCCGGCTTGCCGCGCGTGAGGTCGAGCGAGAGCCCGCGCCCTGCGAGGTCCTGGTAGTCCTGGCGGGCCCGCTCAAGGAGCCCGGTCAAGGAGTCGGGGCTCAGCTCGGTGGTCATCATGTGTCCTTACGTTGTCGGCGCTGCCGGGGCCCGCGAGCTGCCTCGGCCGGCGACGGGGGCATCGGCACTGCCTGCCGAGGATACAAAGCGATGGCCCTCCCATGGCCGGTCAGGTGGCGTTCGTCACCCGCCGAGGACACGTCACCGGTGTTCATCGTCCCCCTGCACGCGCACCCCACCCACCTCATCCGCTGTTTCAGGCAGACCTACGGCCTGCCGCCGCACGCCTACCCCTGCCGTGCGCGAGGCGGGGGCCAGCCCCCGTAGGCATCGACCAGGTGACCTGATGTTCTGGCAGCGCCCGTGCTCCTAGCGTCGGCTCCGTCCCTTTCCTTCTTGAGCCCGTTGATCCCAAGGAGCACGATGCGCGGCGTCACACCCTCACTCGCGGTCGGACTGAGCCTGGCCGGATTACTCGCCGGAGCGGTTCCTTCGGCGGCGACTCCGGCCATGGCCCATCGCCCGATGCAGGCCTTCGATCACCAGCGGCCGGTCTGGGGCCCCTGTTCGAAGGCGCAGACGGAGCTGAACGCCGCAGGGGCGCGGTGCGCGAAGGTGACCGTTCCTCTCGACTACTCCGCTCCCGGCGGCCGCACCCTCCAGATCGCGGTCTCGCGCATCAAGGCCAAGTCCGCGTCCCACCGCCGCGGCATACTGCTGTCCAATCCCGGTGGCCCCGGTGGCAGCGGCCTTGCCAACACCCTCGCGTTGCGGCCCGCGTTGAAGCAGGCAGCGGACGGCTACGACCTCATCGGATTCGACCCGCGGTTCCTCGGCGAGAGCTCCCCCATCGCCTGCGCACCGGCCGGACCGCCTACTCCGCCCGCCCCTTCCACGTCACCCCGTGCGGATTTCGACGCGTCGGTGCGCGACGCGCGGGACACGGCGCGGCGCTGCCAGCAGCACGGCGACAACGCGGAACTGCTGCCGCACGCGTCCTCCCGCAATGTGGCCCGGGACATGGACGTGATCCGGGCTGCCGTCGGCGAGCGGAAGCTCTCCTACTACGGCATCTCCTACGGCGCCGATCTGGGCGCCGTCTACACCCAGATGTTCCCCCGGCGCACCGACCGCATGGTCATCGACTCCTCGACGGACCCGGCAGCCACCCAGTACGAACTGTTCCAGAGCTCCGGCGAACCGGCCGAGGAAGCACTGGACGCATGGGCCGCCTGGACCGCCCGCCGCCACGACACCTACGGTCTGGGCCGCACGGCGTCCCAAGTCCGGCTGCGCGTCGAGCGGTTGCTCGCGCAGGCCGAGCGCCGGCCGATCGGCATCGACGGGCAGCGTCTCAACGCCCCCGTTCTGCGGCTGCTGTTGAAGCAGCCCATTCAGCACACGGAGAACGATCCGATGCTGGCCGCGATCGTGCGGGACCTGGTCGACGCCGCGGCAGGGAAGCCGGTGGAGCCGGGTCCCGAACTCGCCGCCATGCTGGAGCTGCTGTCGTCGCCCGACCTGGCGGACAGCATGGTGGGCGGGGCGCTCTTCATGTGCGGCGACGGCGGCTGGCCCGCGGGTGGCTGGCCGAAGGACCCTGAGACGTACTGGAACAACAGCGAGCGCAGCCGTACGACCCAGCCCGTGTTCGGCCCTTACGTCAACGGCATGATCGCCCCTTGTGCGTTCTGGGCCGTCGAGCCCCGCGAACCGGGCACGGCGATCGCCAACGACGTACCCGTGTTGATGCTCCAGGCACGCCGCGACAACAACGTCCCCTACGAGGGCGCCCTGGCCCTGCACCGCAAGCTCACCGGCTCACGCCTGGTCACCGCGGACATCCGCTCCCACGGGGTCTACGGCCGCGACCTCGAGGGCCACCGCCCTGTCTCCTGCGCCGACAGCGCGGTCAACGACTATCTGCGCACCGGCGACCTTCCCGCCCACGACATCACCTGCGCCCATCGTTAGACAACCTCGACCCTCATGAGCCCTGAAGAGCTGGGCCGTTCGCGGCGGGCGTCACGTCACGTGCCTCGCTCTCCTCCTGTGCCCGCCGCCGCCTCTGGCCTACCATCAGTCGGACATGGCCACACGGGAGATACGACCCCAGGGCGGTGCGGTGTGCACGGCCCTGCTCGCCATGGCCTTCCTCCTCCTCGTCCCCTTGCTGGGAGTCGACGGTCCTTCGGGCACCGCTGCCGCGTCGGTCACCGCCGATCGCGGCGCGACCGCCGTCGACTTCGGCCCGCACGCCGACAACCGTGACAGCGCCCGTGACCGGGCCCGCGACGGCGGCCGCGGCTGCCATGAGGGCGAGAACAGGGCCCCGCGCGGGGCGTTGCCGGCTCCCGAGCGGACCAGCTCGCCCACCTTTGACGGCGCAGCCGCGTCGTACGAGCCGCGGGACGACGTCCCCGTGCTGCCCGGAACCTCTCCCCCGGACGCGACGTCCGTCGACCTCTACAGAACCCAGGTCATCAGAACGTAGACGGGATCTCTCCACCCGCACCCCGCCGACAGGGCCGTCGGCAGCACCGCATCACCTTCATCGATCAACAGGAGAGATCCGCATGCCCCTTTCCACTTCCACCCGCACGTACACCGCCGCTCCGGACGGCACCGGCTCATCGCTCGCCTCCTCTCGGTCCGGCACCGACATCGGGCTTCTGCTGCTGCGCTGCGCGGTCGGCCTGACCATGGCCGTGCACGGTGGCCAGAAGCTCTTCGGCTGGTTCAACGGCGCCGGCCTCGACGGCACCGCGGGGTTCTTCGCGAGTGACGGCTACTCCGCCCCGAAGACCATGGCCACGGTCGCCGGTCTGACCGAGACGCTCTGCGGCCTGGGCCTCGCCATCGGCCTGCTCACCCCGCTCGCCGGGGCGGGCATTCTCGGGATCATGCTCAACACCATCGCCATGAAGTGGGGCAACGGCTTCTTCAGCCCCGCCGGCATCGAGTACGACCTGGTCCTGCTCACGGCTGCCGTGAGCCTGGCGCTGGCCGGTCCCGGCAGGTTCGCCGTCGACCACCTCCTGCCCGTCCCGCGCACCCACCGGCTCTCCCACGGCATCGCCGCTCTGGCACTCGGCGCGGTCTCGGCCGCCATCGTCCTGGTGGCCCTGCACGACTGACCACACCGAGCCTCGCGCCTTCCCGCCGGGACGGGTCCGCCCGTCCCGGCGGGGAGGGGGGCACCTGGGGTACCCCCTGGTCAGTTGACCGATCTTGGGCAGTAGCGTGCAGCCATGGGTCAGTAGTCAGCGAAGTCGCCGGGAAGTTCGGAAAGTTCGGGAAGTAGAGCCGTGGTCAACCAGCAGCGCATCCCCACCCGCCATGTGTCGCCCGCTCCGGCGCGCAAGGCCACCGCTGCGGTCGTCGACGCGCTGGTCGCTCTGGCGTGCGGCCTCGCGGCCGGAGCCGTGGCCGGTGTGAAGGTGAGTGACGGAGTGGTCGAACTCCGGCCGCAGTCCCCCGCGGTGTGGGGGCTGGCGCTCGGCGTGGCTGTCGGCGTCTCCTTCGCCAACCATGTCCTGCTCACCCTGGCTGCCAGGGCCAGCCTCGGAAAAGTGATCACCGGGGTGCGCGTGATCCGCGCCTGCGATGGCCGACGCCCCGGCCTCTTCCGGCTCATCGGCCGCTGGCTGTTCGGCTTCTACTGGATGGTCCTCTTTGTTCCTCTCCATCTGGCGACGGACAGCGACGTGGAGCAACAGGACGCGGTGGGGCTGCGGATGGTGCGTCGGACGATCCGTTCCTGATCCATCAGTAGGGGAAACAGACCGAAGCCGCGGGGGCTTCGCTAAGGCCGTGCTCCCCGGTAGAGGCCCCGGCACTCGGCCGTCCTGATGGCCCGGTGGTCCCTGTCCACGTCCTTGCGGCTGTCGGCGGCCAGGACCAGCGCCCCCGGGGAACTTGACCGGTCCGCGGTGCGCCGCACCCGGACGCCGGGGCGCAGGTCACCCACCGCGTGCCGGACGGTGGGCAGCGTGGTGATCGTGCGCAGCAGCTCCTCGTCGAGCGTTCCGTCGTGCGGCGCGATCAGGGAGACGCGTGCGACGTGCGGCCGGGGCACGGAGCCCGTCGGGGCGTGGGGGCACTCGGGGAGCGCGGCCTGTACCGCGTCCTGCACGAGGTTGCTCCCGGTCAGCTCGCGCAGGACGCGGTCGGCGGCGTCCATCGGCGGCCCGGGCTCGGCGCGGACCAGGACCGGGCCCTGCCCGGCGACGACCACGAGTCGGCTGCGGAGTACGCCCGTGGTCACCCCGAGGATGTCAAGGACCCGCAGCATGTAGCGGGTCAGGAGCCGGGGTGCCGGCCCGCGCGGATCGACCAGGTCCGACCGGTCATGCAGTCCGGCAGGGGTGCGGGTCTCGGCCCAGATGCGGGTGACCCGGTGCTCCACCGCGCCCGTCGGACCGCGCCCGGTCACGGTGTCGAGGTGGTAGACGGAGCCGGACAGGTGCTCCTGGAGGACCAAGTGCGGGTCGAGGCCCTGCTCGTGGGTGGTCCGGCGCATCGCGCGCAAGGCCACGGCTAGGTCGTAGCCGGACCGGCACCGCCGGACGGGCGCCTCGAGCGCCGTATCGGCGGCAGCGACGAGGTACTCCGGCAGGTCGTGGAAGGCGGCCCAGTCGAGCGCGGCGGCCAGGCTCGCCGTGCGGATGCCGCGCGGGGCCGCCACACCCGCGGCCTCCAGGGTCTCGGCCTGCAGCCCGATGTCGCGGCGCAGGAGCGAGCTCGACGGGTCGTTGCCCGTGCGCCGCAGCTGCTTGGCCAGCTGGTCGGCGAGATCGACGCCCAGTGAGCTCCCGGCGACCACGGCACCCACCTGGTGAGCCGCCAAGGACCTGACGGTCTCGCGCAGGGAGCCGGTGTGCACGATCCGGTGGCGATACTCCCCGCTGACGGTGGAGCCCGCGAGCTCCGGCGGGAGAGTCTCGGGGGCCAGTTCGATCGCGACGCAGGGCCAGCCGCGCGCCGTGAACTCACCGGCGTACGCGCCGTCATCGCCGTAGGGAGCCACGACCACCGCCACGCGGTCCGGGTGCGAGTCGGTCTCAAGGGCAGCGGGCGCGACCGGCTGGAGGGCCATGACGTATGTGCTCCTCAAGGATTGACGATCGGCACGGAGAGCGGCGCGCACACCACCCCCGGCCCCGCCGAGCACCGCAGAGGTGAGCAGCACGTAGATCTTTGTGTACGCCCGACAGCCTGTCAACAATTGGGGCAATCGATCGAGGGGGCCTACTGGTCGCGTGATTCCGGGCTCGCCCGTCGCGCGCGCTCCTGAAGCGCGAGCGTGTCGAGGGCGGGGAGGATGTCCCGCAGCACGTCGACCTCGCCGGTACTGCGCAGGGCCAGACTGTCGGCCCCAAGTCGCTTGAGTGCCACCTTGGTTGCCAGCTTCGGCAGATCCTCGTTGACCATGCGCCTCAGATGCTCGGCGAGTGCCTCGCCCTCACTGCGGAAGCAGAACCCCAAGGGGGCCCGGAAGAAGGTCTCCAGGGTTCCGACCATGTCATGCCGCGGCTTGCGCTCGCCGTTGAAGATGTTCCAGACGGTCTGTCGGGTGATTCCGGTCCTGGCGGCGATGTCGGCGTCCCTGTACGGCTTCTGCGTCGCCGCGTTGAGGCGTGTGGCCCTGAGGAAGGCCAGCCGCGGCAGGAGCAGGGCCAGCCGGAAGCCTTCCCGCTCCTTGGCCTCCGCCGGCTCTTCCTCGGTGAGGGGCGCCCCGTCGAGCAGTGCCTGTGCGCGCCCGGTCGCGATCCCCGTCATGTAGGAGACGTGCGGGGGAGGCAGCAGGTCCTCCCGGGTCTTCCCCAACCGGCCGGCGTAGGCGTCGACATCGACCAGGAGGCGGTCGATGTCGAATCTCAGGAGGTACTCCCGCGGCGCCTCTTCCCGATGAGCGTCCGGGTGGGTACCGGCCAGCAGGCGGTCGATGTCGCCCCCGCTGGGGTCGGCGTCTGCGTTCACCTGTAGGTCTCCAAGGGCCAGTGCACGGTGGGTGGTTCGAGGATAGCCACCGATGCGCCGCCCCCCACCTGCACGCTTCCTCGATCGTTGACACCCCGTCGCGGGGTGCAGGAAGATCACAGGCCAGATCAGGGACGTATCGGGGCGGTTCGCGCGAGGCGAGCGCTGCGATATTCCCCAATTGTTGACAACGGAATCGGTGTCATGACTTCATATCCTGATTTTCCCGCCGGTGCCAGCGCCCTCTTACCTCCCGCCGGCTGCCCCGCCCACAACGCGGCGCTGCCGCTGGCGGAGATCGACGCCCACCCGGACCCGCGGGAGATGTACCGCAGGATGCGGGCCGAACACGGTCCGGTGGTCCCCGTCACCCTCGACGGCGTATTCGGCTGGCTGGTCATCGGCTTCCAGGAGACGAAGCGGGTGATGCGCGAGGGGGTGCTCTACAGCCGGAGTCCGCGGCACTGGCGACCGCGCGGTCCGATACCCGCCGACTGGTCCCTGGCGCTGCACACGCAGGAGCGCCCCAACGCCCTGTTCGCCACGGGGGAAGAGCACACGCGGCTGCGCGGGGCCCTCACCCGGAGTCTGGGCCGGACCCGGCCGGGAACCGTGCGCCGCTACACCCGCGACCGCGCGAACCGCCTGATCGACGAGTTCTGTGAGACCGGGAGCGCGGACCTCGTCGCCCACTACGCCGCGCAGCTGCCGCTCATGGTCCTGATGCGGATCTTCGGGTTCTCGGAGCAGGCGGCGGTGCGGCTGGTGACGGCCCTGCCCGCGCTGCTCGACGGCGGGGACAAGGCGCAGCAGGCCAACCAGCAGATCATGAACGTCATCGAGGGCCACATCGCCCACCGGCGGCGGGAGCTCGGCGCCGACGCGATGGCCTGGCTCATCGAGGAGAGCGACGCCCGAAGCGCGCAGGAGATCGCCCGCAGCAACGAGGAGATCCGCGAACAGGTGTGGCTCACGCTGGCCTCCGCCATGGGCGCCATGGGCAACTGGATCTCCAACGGGCTCGAACGGCAGGTCAACAGCGCGCAGATGCGCAACGACGTGAACCACGGCCTCGCCGACATCGAAGGGGCCATGCGGGCCACGCTGTGGGAGCAGCCTCCGCTGCAGCGCGTCATCGGCCGCTGGGCCACACGGGACACCCGCCTGGGTGAGCAGGACATCGCGGCCGGCGACATGCTCGTGCTCGACCTGGCCGCCGTCAATCAAGACCCGTGCATGGGATCGGACGCCGAGCGCGCCGCGCTGGCCGCCCACAGCGAGGCCAACCTCCCGTACGGCGCCGGGGAACACGAGTGCCCGTTCCCGGACCTGGCGGAGGCGATCGCGGTGACAGCGGTCGACTGCCTGCTGCAGCGGCTGCCCGATGTCCGCCTTGCCGACGGCGCGTCCCTGACGTGGCGCCCGTCCGTCATCGTGCGCGCCCTGGAGGCCCTGCCCGTCCGATTCGCACCGACCGCCCGCTCGGTCTCAGCCTCGGAGGTCCCCCTTCATGCTTGACCTGACGCCGCCTGAAGTGACCTTGCTCGACCCGCGCGACCTCGTCGTGCCGGAGGGCCGCGGCCTCAGGGACCAGGGCCCGGTGGTGCGGGTCCGGCTCACCGGCGACGTGGAGGTGTGGGCCACCGGGGATTACGCCACCGCACGCGAGGTCCTCACCCACCCCGACTTCCGCAAGAACCCGGCACATTGGCAGGCGTACACCGACGGTGAAGTACCCGACAGCTGGCCCTTGCTGGAGCTGATCACCCTCTCCGGCATGCTGAACGCGGACGGCGCGGACCACACCCGGCTGCGCAAGCTGGTCGGCAAGGCCTTCACGCCCCGCCGGATCGAGGCGCTGCGGCCGCGCGTCGAGGAGATCGCCCAAGGTCTGATCGACGACCTGGCGGCCGAGCCCGGCCAGGTCGACCTGCGGCAGTCCTTCGCCCTCCCCCTGCCCATGGCCATCATCTGCAGCCTGTTCGGGCTCGACCTGGACAAGAGCAAGCAGCTCGCCCACAACTTCGCCGCGCTGCACGACGAGAGCCGCGCCGACGACGCACCGGCCGCCAAGGCCGGTCTCGTGTCCGTGATCAGTGAGCTGATCACGGAGAAGACCGCCGCACCCGGCGACGACCTGACCTCGGCGCTGATCGCCGCCCATGGCGACGGGCAGGGCAGCCTCAGCGACGAGGAGTTGATGGAGACCCTGCTCCTGTTCCTCTTCGCGGGACACGAGACCAGCGCCAACCTCATCGCAAACGCCGTGGTGAATCTGGTCCGCCACCCCGAACAGCTCGCCCTGGCACGCGAGTCGGACGCATGGTCGGCGGTCGTGGACGAGACGCTGCGCCGCGACAGCCCGGTCCGGACGGTGATGTTCTACTACGCCGCGAAGGACGTGACCCTCTCGGGCACGGAGATCAAGGCGGGAGAAGCCGTCGTGATCCATGTCGCGGCCACCGGGCGCGACGCCCGGCAATTCGGCCCGGCAGCCGACGAGTTCGACATCCTGCGCGAGGCCGCCGCCTCCCACCTGGGGTTCTCCCATGGCATCCATTACTGCATCGGTGCCCCGCTGGCGAAGATGATGGGCACGACCGGCCTTCGGGCCCTCCACCGCCGGTTCGATGTCCAACTCGTCGGCGAGCCGGAGCCGGTGGCCTCCTACTCCTCCAACGCCGCCGGGGCTCTCCCGGCCATCCTGAGCAGCCGGACAGCGGACTAGCGGACGCTGCCGGCGGCCCCAACTCCCGTCTATGCACCGGGGGTTGCTATCGGATGCCATGGATTCGATCACATGCGAGACGGGCTGATAGTGTCCCGGCGCAGGCCACTGGACACCGCCTGTCGCGAACGGGGAGCGTGAACGCGGGCGTCGCCCGCATCCTTCAGTGCCCATGCCTCTCCGGATGACCGTCGCACGCCGGGTTGCCGACACCCGGCGCGGGACGCACGTTGGGAGGGCTGACCCCATGCATTCCACCGGCACCCCCGAGCCTGAGGACCGCACCGGCCCCGGCCGCCTGATCCCCGGGCGGGTCTCCACGGCCCTGCGCAAACGCCTCGCCTGGAGCATGGAGGAACGTCGCGCCGCCCGCCTCATCTACAAGGACCTCGCGCTGGCACCCGACGCCGGTCTCATGGATCTGGTCGAGGCCGTCGGGAAGAAGCGGGGCCGCCCCATCGAGATCGTCCAGCGTTCCCTGAGCCCGCAGGCAACAGGCATGTGCCTGCCGGGGAAAGAGGGCGACCGTATCGTCATCACCACCAACACCAGCCCGCACCACCAGCGCTTCATCCTGGGCCACGAGCTCTTCCACCTGCTCGATGGCGAGGACGACGACGACTGCGTCAGCGGGCACCACTTCCAGGGCTCCGACGCCCTGGAGAGTGAACTGTCTTCCCTGCCACCGGGGTTGGTGGACGACGTGCTGAGCGGCCCCGTCTTCTTCCGTACGACTTTCGAGCGCAAGGCGGAGTGGCGCGCGGAGGCCTTCGGTACGGTCGCCGCGCTCCAGCTGACCGGTGAGAAGGGCGCGGGGTCGCTCACTTCCGCCTTCGCCAACCGGCGGTTCCACTGATGTGGCAGCTGATCCTCACCACGGTCAATCTGGCGATAGCCGCGTTCGCCCTGACCCTGGGTCTTGCCAAGGCCCACGCCGCCCGGGGCAATCCGGATCTCACCCTCAAGCTGACGGCATCGGTCCTGATCCACTGCGGCGTGATCTTCCTGCTCTGCACGCCCGCCGTCTACCGGGCCGTGGGCGCGGCCGCGGGCTCCGCCAACCTTCCGGCGCTCATCGTCAACTGCGCCACCCTGCTGTGCATCGGCCACGCCCACCTGATGACCCAGCTGTGGCACCCGGCACGTAAAGAACCGGCCGTCCTGCGCCGCACGATCGCGACCTGGGCACCGGTCTACGGCATCGCTGTCCTCCTGATGATCGTCCTCTACGCCTGGGCCGACGTGCGGGGCCCCGCCCGCCCCCTGCGCTACTCCGCGGCCTACGCCGACATCTGGCAGGTCGTCGCCTTCCAGGTGGTCTACTCCGTCGGCATCGTCGCCACCGCGCTGGTCACCATGCGGCAATGCCGTGGGGTCGTCATGCCGGGGCGCCCCGACCTCGACATGGCCCTTCGGAAGAGCCTCAAGGCGTTCGCGACCGCCGTGGCCCTGGACATCGCCAACATCGCCCTGACCCTCACCGCGGTGATCTCAGTCGTCGGCACGGGCACGCACCGTCTCGACTTCCTTGCCGAGGGAGCCTGGCTTGCCACCATCGCCAGCGGCGTGGCCGCCAGTTTCGCGCTGGCCCGGCTTGTGTTCAGCTCCCGGCGCGAGGAGCGCCGCGACTGCCGGGCGATGGAACAGCTGTGGAAGGTGGCGACACGACTCGGCGAGGACAACGGGCAGCTCGTCCTCGCTCCCCAGCCGCTGTTCTGGTGGCGGAACTGGCGGGTGGAGCTGCTCCGCCGGCTCGCCGAGATCCGCGAGGGCGAGCGGGTCCTGAGCCCGTGGTGGAGCGGGGCGCCGGCTCAGGCGGTGGCCGGTCTGGCCGACCAGGAGACCGATCTGCCCGCCCACTTCGACCTGGTCGCGGCCCAGGTGGCCGCCGTCGTGCTGCTCGCGGCGCATGCGCGCGGCCAGGGCCGGCCGCCGCTGCCGGACCACGTGCGCCTGAAGGCCATGCCCGGCGGCCGGGTCCCCGAGGAACAGGAGCGGGCCCACCTAGTCCTGGTGGCACGGCACCTGAACCTTCCGCTCGTCTTCGAAGCCGTCACCGTCTCCAGCCACTCGGCCGAAGGGGACGGCGCCCCATCAGCGGCAGTGCGGGCCCCTGGTAACTGACCTTGCCGTCAGTCCGGCCGTGGTGCCGCGAGGAGGTCGCGGACCTCTTCCGCCGTGGTCTCCTGAAGCTCCTCGGCGACGAGCACCCAGCGGGTGATGCCGACCGACTCCAGGAAAGTCAGGTCGTGGCTTGCGATCAGGAGCGCGCCCTCGTACGACTCGAGCGCGCCGGTCAGTTGGCGCACGCTGGCCAGGTCGAGGTTGTTGGTCGGCTCGTCCAGCATCAAGAACTGTGGGGCCGGGGCGGCGAGCATCATCGCCGCGAGCGCGGCGCGGAAGCGCTCGCCGCCCGACAGCGTGCCCGCCAGTTGTTCGGCGCGTGCCCCCTTGAACAGGAAGCGCGCCAACTGCGAGCGGATGTGGTTGTCGGTGAGCCCGGGAGCCAGGCGGGAGACGTTCGCCGCGACACTCAGCCCGTCGTCGAGCACGTCCAGGCGCTGCGGCAGGAACCGCAGTGGCACCGACGTCCTGACCTCGCCGGACAGCGGCGCCAACTCCCCGGTGAGGGTGCGCAGCAGCGTCGTCTTGCCCGCGCCGTTGCGCCCGACGAGGGCGATCCGTTCGGGTCCCTGCACGTGCAGGCTGCCTTCCCGCAACGTGCCGAACCGGGGGCGCAGTTCGTGCACGCTGAGCACCGTTCGGCCCGCCGGCACCGCGGTGTGAGGGAGGCTGACGCGGATCTCGGCGTCGTTGCGGATCGCGTCCGCGGCCTCCTCGCGCCGCTCGCGCGCCTCACTGAGCCGCTCCTCGTGCAGGCCACGGAGCTTGTCCCCCGACTCCTGCGCGGAGCGCTTCTTCTCCCCCGCGACGATGCGCGGTGCGCGCCGCTGGGCGTCCATCTTCTTGCTGTGCCGCTGGCGGCGGGCCACCTTGACCTGGGTCTCCTCCAGTTCGCGCTTCTGGCGGCGTACGTCGGCCTCGGCGGCCCGCAGCATCCGCCCGGCCGCTTCCTGCTCGGTGGCCAGCGCTTCCTCGTAGGCGGACCAGCCGCCGCCGTACCAACTCACCGACCCGGAGCGCAGTTCGGCGATGCGGTCCACGCGCTCGAGCAGGTCGAGATCGTGGCTGACCACGACCAGGACACCGGTGCGCCAGGAGTCGACGGCCTCATAGAGCCTGCGGCGCGCGAACAGGTCGAGGTTGTTGGTCGGCTCGTCGAGGAGGAGGACGTCCGGGCGCTCCAGGAGCAGCGCGGCCAGGCGCAGCAGCACGGTCTCCCCACCGGACAGCTGGCCTACTGTGCGGTCGAGTTCGACGGCACCGAGCCCGAGTGAACCCAGCTGGGCCAGGGCCCGCTCCTCGACGTCCCAGTCGTCGCCGATGGTCTCGAAGTGCTCCTCGCGCACGTCTCCGGATTCGATGGCGCGCAGGGCGTCACGCCGCTCGGCGATGCCCAGCGCCTGGTCGACGCGCAGGGTCGTGTCGAGGGTGATGTTCTGCGGCAGATAGGCGAGGCTGCCGCCGACGGTCACCGACCCCTGGGAGGGGCGCAGTTGACCGGCGAGCAGGCGCAACAGGGTTGATTTGCCCGAGCCGTTGGTGCCGACGAGCCCGGTGCGGCCCCGGCCGATGCTGACGGAGAGGCCGTCGAAGACGCTCGTGCCGTCCGGCCACTGGAACGACAGGGCGGAGCAGGTCAGGGAGGCGTTGGGCGTGGCGGGCGTGGTGGGTACAGACATGATGAATCTCGCAGTCGCAGGCGCGGCGGGCAGGGGGCGTCGTATGCGAGCACCACGCGGCGACCGACCGAGAGGGGGGGTGCGGCGGTCCGGGAGATCGAGGGACGGCTCATGCACCGAGGTCGCATCCACGCGGGGTCACGGGCGGCACGGCAAGGCCGGCTGCGGCGTGACGGGCGTACGGCGAAGGCCGTACGGCGCGATGATCGCGAACCTCAGATGCGCAACGTCCACCTCTATCGGAGACAACAGGACCGTTCGAACGATAACGACCATGAGAGGGAAAGGCAAAGCCTTAAGTCACCTCCTGAGGTCATCGGAGCGGCCTTGGTCACCTCCTGATGTCATCGCCGCGCCTGGATCAGTGCGTGGGTGCCACTGGTGCGCCACCCCTGGCCGTGCTCGGCGACGAGCGTCGCCTCGGTCCGCTCGTCGAGTCCGACGATCACGTCGGACTTCAGCGTCCGCAGGGCGGCCACCGGGCCGGGGAAGTACGCGGTGCGCTCCTCGAACGGCGTGGTGGCGGGCCACAGTTGATCGCCGACCAGGCGCCGGTAGTTCAGGTCGCCCTTCATGACGGTCACGTCGGCCTCGGCGAATTCCTCACGCAGGTCGTCGGGCATGTCCGCGTACGGCAGCGGGGCGCAGGAGAAGGTGTGGCTACGGACGGTGAGCAGGCCGGTGCCCATGGCCGACCACAGGCGCTCGCCCACCTCCGCCGCGACGCCCCGCGCGCCGTTCAGGTGGCGCAGGCAGTCGATCACGTCGGCGGTCATGGCGTCCGAGACGTAGTACGGGTAGGGCTTCACGTGCAGCACGACTCGCTCGGCGCGCCGATGCCGCAGGAGGTGGTCGATGAGGATGAGGTCGGGCAGGAGTTCTCGTCCCGCGTTGTCCGCGACCAGGCACAGCGTGCCCGCGCCGCCCTCCGGCAGCAGGGACCACAGCAGCGCGGAGTCGTCGGCGACGAGGCGCGAGTCGGCGGCGCCGGCCGCGCCGCCGCCCACGGCGAAGCCCAGGTCGGCGCGGTTGCCCCACAGTGAGCCCAGGAGCAGCCCCTGACGCTGCTCGTCGAGGGGCCGCAGGGCCAGTGGGTCGAGCGCTGCCAGTTCCTCGTCGGCCTCCCCGGTGTGGAGCTCGGCCTGCTTGAACGGGCGGAACGGATCGATCCCCTGCCAGGGCCCGGCCTCGAAGTACCCCACAGCCGTGAGGAGTTGGCGGTAGAAGTAGCTCTCGGCCCACAGGAAGGGAACGTCGAACCAGGACAGTCCGAAGTACTCGCGCCCCCAGGCCTCCCACAGGTGGCGGTCGTGCGCCTCAGGGCCCAGCGGTTCGATCACGCCCTCCGTGGCCTGTGTCAGCAGGGCGTCGAGGGCGCGATGCGCGCGCGGACCGTAGGGGAAGGCGTCGCGGACCTTCTTGATGAGCGCCGGATGCCGCTCGGCGAGCACGCTCCTGGGGAATGAACCGGGTGCGTTGCTCAGGATGACGGGGGCGTCGGCTGCGTCTGACATGGCTTGCTGATCCTCCGGTTCGGCACTCAACTGCTGTCGCGTGCTGTGCTGTCGCGCGACGATGCCCCGAAGGCCCGCCACGTTGCTTCTGAAGGTGAAATATCCCTGGTCCTTCACCTTTCCTTCTCACTATTTGACGTCTTGAGGGCGGGCCGGTCTACGGTGACCGGCCCTCTATCCCCCACATTTCAGAGGTACAGCTCCATGCCCGCATTCAACCGCCGACGCTTCCTCCAGGCAGCGGGTGGCACCGCCGGCGTCGCGGCTCTGTCCGCCAGCATCATGCGCGCCGTCGACATCCCCGCCTCGGCCCGGTCGGGATCGATCGACGACGTCGAGCACATCGTGGTGCTCATGCAGGAGAACCGCTCCTTCGACCACTACTTCGGCACGTTGGGCGGCGTCCGGGGATTCGGCGACCCCCGCCCGCTGATGCTGGAGAGCGGCAAATCCGTATGGCACCAGTCCGGTGGTGGCGAGGAAGTCCTGCCCTACCACCCGGAGGCCGACGATCTGGGAATGCAGTTCATCGCCGGGCTGAGCCATGACTGGGAAACCGGACATCAGGCATGGAACAAGGGTAAGTACGACGACTGGATCGCGGCCAAGACCTCCGGGACCATGGCCCACCTGACCAGGGAAGACATACCGTTCCACTACGCGCTGGCCGACGCCTTCACGGTCTGCGACTCCTATCACTCGTCCTTCATCGGTGCGACCGACCCCAATCGCTATTACCTCTACTCCGGGCACGCCGGCAATGACGGCAAGGGCGGCGGACCGGTCCTCGGCAACGAAGAACTCGGCTACGACTGGACCACCTATCCCGAGCGGCTGGAGAAGGCCGGGGTGTCGTGGAAGATCTACCAGGACACCGGTGACGGTCTGACCGAGGACGGGCTGTGGGGCGCCCTGGAGGACGCCTACCGCGGAAACTACGCCGACAACTCCCTGATGTTCTTCAACAAGTTCCGCAGCGCCAAGCCCGGAGACCCCCTTTACGAGAAGGCGTGCAAGGGAACGAACGTCAAGGAGAGCGGTCATCTTCTCGACGACCTCCGCGCCGACGTCAAGGCCGGGAAACTCCCGAAGATATCCTGGATCGCCGCTCCGGAAGCGTTCAGCGAGCATCCCAACTGGCCCGCGAATTACGGCGCTTGGTACATCTCACAGGTCCTGGACGCCCTGACGTCCGACCCCGAGGTGTGGAGCAAGACCGCCCTGTTCATCACGTACGACGAGAACGACGGCTACTTCGACCACGTGCCGCCGCCCTACCCTCCGGCCGACTCCTCATGGGGCGCGTCGACCGTCGACACCGAGCTCGACATCTTCCCCGGCGACAGCAGCTACAGCGACGGACCCTACGGTCTGGGCATCCGGGTGCCCACCCTCGTCGTCTCCCCGTGGTCCACCGGCGGCTACGTCTGCTCCGAGGTCTTCGACCACACCTCCGTCATCCAGTTCATGGAGCGCCGCTTCGGCGTCCACGAACCGCACATCTCCCCCTGGCGCCGCGCCATCTGCGGCGACCTCACCTCCGCCTTCGACTTCGGCCTCAAACACACCAAGCCCGCGTCCCTGCCCAGCACCGACGCCTATGAACCGCCGGACAACGAACGGCACGACAGCTACACCCATTCACCGCCGGCCGCCCCGGCGCTGCCCAAGCAGGAGAAGGGCGCAAGGCCTACCCGTCCCCTCCCCTACACGCCCCTCGTCACCGCGGCCGTCAAGCCCTCCAACGGCAACATCAAGCTCACCTTCACCCCGGGTGACGACACCGGCGCCTGCTTCCTGGTCACCTCCGGCAACCGTGACGACGGGCCCTGGACGTACACCGCCGAAGCGGGCAAGAAGATCTCCGACACCTGGAGCACCGGCCCCTCCGACGGGACGTACGAGCTGACCGTGCACGGCCCGGGCGGCTACCTGCGTACCTACGAAGGCACGGCCGCGACCCCCGGCCCGGAAGTCACCGGCCACCACGACGAGCACACCGGGCGCGTCAGGCTCACCTTCACCAACCCCGCCAAGACCGCCTGCCACCTCACCATCACCAACGCCTACGGCGGCAGGAGCAGCAAGATCACGGTCGCGGCGGGCGGCCGGCAGACCCGCTCGGTCGACCTCGGTCACAGCAAGCGCTGGTACGACCTGCGCGTGCGGTCCGACAGCGACAGCGCCTACCTGCGCAGGTTCGCCGGACACGTGGAGACTGGCGAGCCCGGCACCAGCGACCCGGCGCTCCGCACGGCCTGACCCCTACGCCCCTTCGCCCTCGCCTTCGCCTTCACCGCTGCCTGGCCTGACGCGTACGTGCATGCGCTCGCCCTGCGCCCCGTACAGGGCGAGGAATTCGACGGGGATGTCGCCGGCGTTGGCGAAGCCGTGGGGGGTGCGGGTGTCGAACTCGGCGGCCTCACCCGCCGTGAGGACGAGGTCGTGGTCGCCCAGGGCGAGCAGCAGGCGGCCGGAGAGGACGTAGAGCCACTCGTACCCCTCGTGCTTGCCCTGCTCGGGGCGCTTGGCCTGCCGGGTGCCGTTCTTGGCGACCGGCATGACCTGCTTGTAGGCGTGCATCCCGCCGAGGTACCGGGTCAGGGGTACCCACGTGTTGCCGTGGCGCATGAACGGCCGCGGGTGGATGCGCGGGTCGCCGGTCTGGGGTGCGCCGACCAGCTCGTCGAGCGGGACGCCGTACGCCTTGGCCAGCGGCAGCAGGAGCTTCAGGGTCGGCTCGCGCTGTCCGGCCTCAAGGCGCGAGAGCGTGCTCAGGGAGATTCCCGTCTCCTCGCTCAGCCGGGCCAGGGTGGCGCCCCGCGCCTTCCGCAGCGCGCGCAGCCGCGGTCCGACGGCGGTCAGCACATCCGTGAGTTCGGCCTCGTCGCTCATCCCTCCATTTGCCGATGCGGCAAATATCTTTGTCAAGCCGAGACGGCCGCGCGCAGGGTTGCCACAGAGCAGAAGGAGCCCACATGAGCGACCAGCACACCGACACGTCCACCACCTCCGCCGCCTCCAACGCCTCCACCGCCGCGAACGCCTCCACCGCCGAATCGGCCGAAGCGTTCTGGGACGAGCGCTACAACCAGAGCGGCCGTCTGTGGAGCGGCGAACCCAACGCCGCACTCGTACGCGAGACCGAGGGCCTGACGCCGGGCAGCGCCCTGGACCTGGGCTGCGGAGAGGGGGGCGACGCGATCTGGCTCGCGCGGCAGGGCTGGCGCGTCACCGCCACCGACATCTCCCGCGTCGCCCTGAGCCGCGCTGCCGAGCACGCGGCCCAGGCGCAGGTCGCCGACCGCGTCGACTGGCAGCACCACGATCTCGGCACGTCCTTCCCGGCCGGGAGCCACGACCTGGTCTGCGCCCAGTTCCTGCACTCCCTGCACGAGATGCCGCGCGAGCAGATCCTGCGGGGCGCCGCCGCGGCCGTCTCGCCGGGCGGCACCCTCCTGATCGTCGGCCACATGGGCTTTCCCGCCTGGGAGACCGAATCGCACCCCGGCGTGGACTTCCCCACCCCCCAGAAGGTCCTGGCCTCTCTCGACCTGCCGGCCGAGCAGTGGGACGTACTCGTCTGCGACACCCATGAGCACTCCCTGACAACCCCGGACGGAGAGCCCTCCACGCGGACCAACTACACCGTCAAACTGCGGCGCCACGGCCTCAACGGGTGACGATGCCCGCGACGAGGTTGATCGTCGTGGCCAGGATGCTCGCGCCGAAGACGTACGAGAGCAGGCAATGGCGCAGGACCACCGCGCGGATCGTGGAGCTGGAGACGCCCGTGTCGGAGACCTGGTAGGTCATGCCGAGGTTGAAGCTGAAGTAGAGGAAGTCGCTGTACGCGGGCGGGTCGTCGGAGTTGAAGTCGATGCCGCCCGTGGGGGCGAGGTAGTAGAGGTACGCGTAGCGGGTGGCGTACATCAGGTGGAGCGCCGCCCAGGCCATGAACACGCCGCCGAGTGCCGTCGCGGCCGCGGCGTGGCCCATGCCCGAGTCGCCGAGCAGGAGCAGCACCACGATGCCGATCAGGCCGCACAGGGCGGCCCCGACGACGACGAGTTCTTCGGTGACGGGCCGGAACTCCTCGCGGCGGACGTTGCGGTGGGTGGTGGCGGCGTCCATGGGCCACAGCACGATCCAGCCCGCCACGACGAAGAGTGTCTCCGCCGCGGCGATACCGGCGAGGATGCCGAGCGGTGCGTTGGTCAGTGCGCCGACAGCCACGCCGGCCATGGCTCCGCAGGCCGCCGCTCCGGCCAGTCGGGGCACCGCTGAGAGCGGCAGCCGGTGGTGCACGCGCTCAGTGCTTCAGGACGACGACGGCCTCGTCCGTGTACGCCAGGAAGGTGAGCGTCTCCTGGAGGTACAGCTCGACGCCGCCCGCGTCGTGCGCCGTGTAGCCGATCGCCACGTCCTGCCCCAGGAGCAGTTCGAAGTCGCCGCCGCGGGTGGACAGGACGAACGCGCCGCTGAGCGCCGGCGCCCAGATCGGATCGCTGCCCAGGATCCGGCCCATGTGCGCCGCGATCGGGTAGCCGTGGTCGGAGGTCTCGCTGACCTCTCGGTACTCCTCGGCGCCCAGGAGCATCGCGTACGGCCCTTCGACGCCGGCCAGCCGCAGCGCGGTCAGGGCCCGGCTGAGCGCGTCGGGGTAGTCGAGCGGTTCACCGGGCAGGGTGAGCACCGGGTTGGACGTCCGCTCGCGCAAGCCTTCGATGCCCGCCGCCGCGTATCCGTCGAAGATGGTCCGGTCCTCCGCGAACGCGAGGGCACGTGCCGCGTCCTTCACGGGCTGCCAGTCGGAGTCGCTCGAGCCGCGCTCGACGTCGTCCACGGCGTCCCGGCCGACGGTGAACGGCACCCGTAGTTCGACCAGCGGCTTCGCCTCGCGCAGCCGCGCCCGCACGCCCGGATCGGGCGACGTGATGTCGGCGAGGTGTCCCGTGCCGGCGGCGGCGAGCTTCGGCCCTGCCGGGTCGGGGACGTCGACGACCCGGCGGCCCGCGACGAGGCGGCGGAAGGTGCGGCGGGCCTCCTCCTCGATCTCGGCCCAGGCCTCGGGGGTGATCGGGGCGAGCTCGCGGTGCAGATTGTTCGGGACGGCGGGGGTCGTCATGACGCTCAGGCTCCTTTCAGACTGCCGATGCCCAGGGAGACGCCCGTGGCGGCGTCGGGGGCGGCGTCGGCATCGGCTTCCGCGTCGGCGGGCGCGAAGTCGGGGAGGTCGCCGAGGAGGTCGGCGTCGGGCACGAAGAACAGGCCACCGGTCACGGCCGTGGAGAAGTCCAGGATGCGGTCGGTCCGGCCCGGCGGGTCGCCGAGGAACATGTTGCGCAGCATCTGCTCGGTCACCGCGGCCGTGCGCGCGTAGCCGATGAAGTACGTGCCGAACTCGCCGCGGCCGATCTGCCCGAACGGCATGTTCTCGCGCACGATCTTCTGCTCGACACCGTCCTCTTCGACGATCGTGGTGAGCGCGACGTGCGAGTCGGACGGCTTGATGTCGTCCGGCAGTTCGACGTTGGTCTGCTTGGCGCGTCCGATGACGTGCTCCTGCTCCTCGACGGTGAGCGCCTGCCAGGCCGCCATGTCGTGCACGTACTTCTGCACGATCACGTAACTGCCGCCCCGGAACCGTGGATCCTCGTCACCGACGAACACGGCGTCGGCCGCCGCTCCTCCCCCGGGGTTCTCGCTGCCGTCGACGAATCCGAGCAGGTCGCGCTCGTCGAAGTACTTGAAGCCGTGCACCTCGTCGACGACGGTCACCGCGGGGCCCAGCCGCTCCACGATCAGCCGGGCCAGTTCGAAGCAGAGGTCCATGCTTCGGGCGCGCAGGTGGAAGAGGAGGTCACCCGGGGTGGCCGGTGCCTGATGGCGGGGGCCTCGCAGCGGCTCGAAGGGGTGCAGTTCGCGGGGCCGCGGCCCCGCCACGAGCCGGTCCCACCCCCCGGATCCGATGCCCGCGACGCAGGTCAGGTGTTCGTCGGGGGAACGGAACGCCACCGAGCGCGTCAGCCCCGCCAGATCGGCGAGGCCGTCCCGTACGGCGGCCTCCCCACCGGGAGCCACGGTGGCCACCAGGAACACGGCGGCCCTGGCAGGCGGTGTGACCACGGGCTGCGGGGTGACCATGAAACTCCAGACGGACCAAAGGGCCAAAACGGACAGGGTCAGCGTATTACAGGTCATCATCAATGCGCCCACCAAAGGGCGTCGAAGCGGAATTGCCAATCACGTGAAAAGCGTCGCGAGTGATAGGCGGGATTTATCAACTCATCGAAATCACCTCTTTGACTTCCTTCGGCAAACGGGCGGAAACTCGGCCCTGCGGACCAAGAGAAATGACCAGGAACGGGAATTCAGGGAGACGATGAGCAGCAGCATCGAGGACCCCATCGACGACTTGTCGGTCACCGAGCCCAAGACCTGGGCGACCGGCGTGCCCGCGGTCACCCACGCACTCGAGTACTCCCTGGCCCAGACCTCGGTCCGGCGGACCGCGCTCACGCTCCTGAACATCAACCAGACCAAGGGCTTCGACTGCCCCGGCTGCGCCTGGCCGGAGCCCGCACCAGGAAAACGGCACCGCAACGAGTACTGCGAGAACGGCGCCAAGCACATCAACGACGAGGCGACCTCCCGTCGGATCACCGCCGACTTCTTCCGGCAGCACTCCATCGCCGAGCTCGACGGCAAGTCCGACTACTGGCTGAACCAGCAGGGCCGGCTCACGGAACCGATGGTCAAGCGGCCAGGCGCGACGCACTACGAGCCGATCGGCTGGGACGAGGCCCTCGCTCTGGTCGCCGAAGAGCTGCGGGCACTCGACTCCCCCGACGAGGCGCTCTTCTACACCTCCGGCCGGCTCAACAACGAAGCCGCCTTCCTCCTGCAGCTGTTCGTCCGCGCCTTCGGCACCAACAACCTGCCGGACTGCTCCAACATGTGCCACGAGTCCAGCGGCTGCGCGCTCCAGGAGACCCTGGGCACCGGCAAGGGCAGCGTCTCGCTCGACGACATCCACCACGCCGACCTGATCTTCGTGGTGGGCCAGAACCCCGGCACCAACCACCCCCGGATGCTCTCCGCGCTGGACGAGACGAAGCGCAACGGCGGGCAGGTCATCGCGGTCAACACGCTGCCCGAGGCCGGTCTCATGCGCTTCAAGCACCCGCAGAAGGCACGGGGCGTGATCGGCCGGGGCACACCCATCGCCGACCAGTTCCTGCACATCCGCGCCGGCGGCGACCTCGCCCTGTTCCAGGCCCTGAACCAACTGCTGCTCGAGGCCGAGGACGCCGCGCCGGGCACGGTGCTCGACCACGCGTTCATCGCGCGGAACACCACCGGCTTCGACGCCTTCGCCGAGCACACCCGCAAGACGTCCTGGCAGGACGTACTCACCGCGACCGGCCTGACCCGCGAAGAGATCGAGAAGGTGCACCACCGGGTCCTGGCGAGCAAGAAGGTCATCGTGTGCTGGGCGATGGGGCTGACTCAGCACAAGCACGGGGTGCCCACCATCCGCGAGGTCGTCAACTTCCTCCTGCTGCGCGGGAACATCGGCAGGCCGGGCGCGGGGGTGTGCCCGGTGCGCGGCCACAGCAACGTGCAGGGCGACCGCACCATGGGCATCTGGGAGCAGATGCCGCAGAGGTTCCTCGACGCCCTGGAGAGCGAGTTCGGCTTCACCCCTCCCACCCGGCACGGCCTCGACTCCGTGAACGGCATCCGCGCCATGCACGACGGCCGGGCCACGGTCTTCATCGGCGTCGCCGGGAACTTCGTACGCGCCACCCCCGACAGCACGGTCACCGAGCGGGCGATGCGCAAGTGCCGGCTCACCGCGCACATATCCACCAAGCTCAACCGCTCGCACACCGTGTGCGGCGACACCGCCCTGATCCTGCCCACGCTGGGCCGCAGCGACCGGGACGTCCAGGCCACGGGCGAGCAGTTCTTCACCGTCGAGGACTCCATGAGCGAGGTGCATGCCTCCCGGGGGAAGCTGGCGCCCGCCTCCCCTCATCTGCTCAGCGAGGTCGCGATCATCGCCCGGCTCGCCCGCAGGACGCTCGGCGGCCGACCTGCCATCCCCTGGGAGGAGTTCGAGGCGGACTACGGCACCGTCCGGGACCGGATCGCCCGAGTCGTGCCCGGCTTCGAGGACTTCAACGCCCGCGTGGCCGAGCCCGGCGGCTTCCGGCTGCCGAACCCGGTCAACGAAGGGACGTTCCGCACCCCGAGCGGCAAGGCCGTCTTCACGGAGAACGACTTCACGATGCCGCACGTCCCCGAGGGCCACCTGCTGCTGCAGACCCTGCGCTCGCACGATCAGTGGAACACCGTCCCGTACGCGATGAACGACCGCTACCGCGGCATCCACAACGCCCGTCGCGTCGTCCTGGTCAACCCCGACGACCTGGCCGCCCTCGGCCTCGCCGACCGTGACGAGGTGGACCTGGTGAGCGTGTGGCGCGACGGGGTGGAGCGTCGTGCGGAGCGGTTCGTCACGGTCGCCTACCCGACCACGCGCGGCTCGGCCGCCGCCTACTATCCGGAGACCAACGTCCTGGTCCCCCTCGACAGCGTGGCCGACATCAGCAACACCCCCACCTCCAAGGCCGTCGTGGTCCGCCTTGAACCCGCGAGCGCCCCGCACTGAACACCGGTACAAGGAGCGCACCATGGGGCGAGTGACCGTACGGCGCCGGGCGCGCTGCTTTGCGCACCGCCCGCTCGCGACCCCAAGGGACAGAGATGCTCTTCCGCCAACTCGAATACCTGGTGGCTCTCGCCCGCGAGCGCCACTTCGCGCGCGCCGCCCAGGCCTGCCACGTCTCCCAGCCCGCGCTGTCCGAGGCCATCCGCAAGCTGGAGGAGGAGCTGGACGTGCCGCTGGTCAGGCGGGGGCGCGCCTACGAAGGGCTGACGCCCGAGGGCGAGCGCATCATGCTGTGGGCCCAGCGGATCCTGGCCGACCGGGACGCCCTCAAGGACGAGGTCGGGGCGCTCCGCCGGGGGCTGAGCGGACGCATGCGGATCGGCTCGGTCCCCACCGCGTCCGGCGCCGTCTCGCTGTTCACGGGGCCGTTCTGCGCGGCGCACCCGCTGGTCACCGTGGAGCTGATGACGGATCTGCGCTCGGAGGACGTCCTGCGACAGCTGCAGAACTTCGAGCTGGACGCCGGCATCACCTATCTGAACGAGGACCTTTCGGAGAGCTTCCAGGCCTTCCCCCTGTACGAGGAGCGCTATGTGCTCCTGACCGGCATCGCCGACGATCCCGGACGGCGGCCGACCGCCACGTGGGCCGAGGCGTCACGCCTGCCGCTGTGCCTGCTGAATCCCTCCATGCAAGGGCGGCGCGTCCTCGACGAGGTCTTCGCCGCCGCAGGGCTGCGGCCGGTGCCCCGGGTCGAGACCGATTCGGTGGCCTCGCTGTTCGCCCACGTCAGGACGGGCCAGTGGGCCAGCGTCGTGCCGTACGCCTGGCTGCACGTCTTCGGCATCCCGCACGGCATGCAGGCGGTCCCGCTGGTGGAGCCCGCCCACACGGTGCCCATCGGTCTGGTGACCTCCGCCAGGGAGCCGCGCTCGGTCATGGCCAGGGCGCTCCTCGAGACGGTCCGGCGCGCGGACGCCGCGGCGGTCCTTGAGCGCCTCCCTGGCCGCCCCTCGTGATCACCGGGCGGTGATGGTGACCTTGACGTGCTTCATGATCGGCTGGTCGCTCTGGGTGCTGAAGTCGCCGAGCGCGCACAACACGTTCATCTCGGGCATGTAACCGGCCGCGCAGCCCCTGGGGATGTCGTACGGGATGGCGAGGAAGCCGTCGAGGTGGCGCCTGCTGCCGTCCTTGGCGGTGCTTGTGATGTCGACGGGGGCGGATTCGGTGATGCCGCGCTCGCGCATGTCGTCCCGGTTCATGAAGACGAGCGTGCGCAGGTTCTTGATGCCTCGGTAGCGGTCGTTGTCCGAGTAGACGGTGGTGTTCCACTGGTCGTGCGACCGCATGGTGCCCAGGGCCAGCGTGCCGGGCGCGGGGACGACGTCGGGCAGGGCGGCGGCGGAGAACTCGGCGCGCCCCGACGGCGTGCGGAAGACAAGTTCGCGGGCGGGCTGCTTGATGCGGAAGCCGAGGGGCAGCCGCACCCGGCGGTTGAAGTCCTCGAAACCGTCGAGGGCCTGGGCCATGGTGTCGCGGATACGGTCGTAGTCCTCGATGTACCACTCCCAGCGGGTGGCGCTGTCGGGCAGGGCCGCTCGGGCCATGCCGGCGACGATCGCGGGCTCGGACAGCAGGTGCGGTGAGGCGGGCCGCTTCATGCCGACGGACAGGTGCACCATGCTCATCGAGTCCTCGACGGATGTGCTCTGGACGCCCTTGCGCTGATGGTCCTTCTCGGTGCGGCCGAGGCACGGCAGGATCAGGGCCCGGCGGCCGTGCACGAGATGGCTGCGGTTCAGTTTGGTGCTGACCTGGACGGTGAGGTCACAGGTGCGCAGCGCCTCGTAGGTGTACGGGGTGTCCGGCGCCGCCAGGGCGAAGTTGCCGCCCATGCCGACGAACACCTTCACATCGCCCCGGTGCATGGCCTTGATCGTGGCGACGGTGTCCATGCCGTGCTCTCGGGGCGGTGCGATGTCGCAGACCTCGGCCAGACGGCTCAGGAACTCTTCGGTGGGGCGGTGGTCGATGCCGCAGGTGCGGTTGCCCTGGACGTTGCTGTGGCCGCGTACCGGGGACGGGCCTGCCCCTTCCCGCCCCAGGTTTCCGCGCAGGAGCAGCAGGTTGACGATCTCTCGGACCGTGTCGACACCGTGCTCGTGCTGGGTGATGCCAAGGCACCAGGTGACGATCGTGCGGTCGGCGTCGCGGTACACGCGGGCCGCTTCGAGGACGTCGGCGCGGCTGACCCCGGACTGGCTCTCGATCTCCTCCCACGGCGTGCCTTCGCACAGGGCGCGGTACTCGTCGAAACCGGTGGTGTGGCGGTCGATGAACTCCCGGTCCAGCGCTTTCGGGTCGGTCGGGGCCTGTTCCAGGATCGCCTTCGCCATGCCGCGCAGGAGCGCCATGTCGCCGCCGATGCGCGGCTGCAGGTTCAGGGTGCTCGTCCGCGTCGCCTTGTTGAGCGCCATGTCCGTGAAGTCGTGCGGGACGATGGTGCGGGTGGCGGCGGCCTCGACCAGCGGATTGATGTGCACGATCCGGGCGCCGCGGTCGTGGGCCTCGGCGAGGGCCGTGAGCATCCGGGGGGCGTTGGAGGCCGCGTTGACGCCCAGGACGAACAGCGCGTCGGTGGCTTCCCAGTCCTTGAGGTCGACGGTTCCCTTGCCGGTGCCCAGCGACGCCGTGAGCGCTCGGCCGCTGGCCTCGTGGCACATGTTGGAGCAGTCCGGCAGGTTGTTCGTGCCCAGTTCACGGGCCATCAGCTGGTAGAGGAACGTGGCCTCGTTGCCGAGGCGGCCAGAGGTGTAGAACGCGGCCTGATTCGGGTCGTCGAGGCCGCGCAGCGCACGGCCGACCACCTCGAACGCGTCCTTCCAGCTGATCGGTACGTAGTGGTCCGTCTCGGGGTCGTAGACCATCGGTTCCGTCAACCGGCCCTGGTTCTCCAGGTCATGGTCGCTCCAGCCGTACAGCTCGGTGACCGAGTGCGCGGCGAAGAACTCCCTGCCGACCCGCTTACGGGTCATCTCCCAGGTGACGTGCTTGATCCCGTTCTCGCAGATGTCGAGGTGCAGCCCCTTGGTGTCGTCCGGCCAGGCGCATCCCGGGCAGTCGAAGCCCCCGTCCTCGTGGTTCATCCGCTTGATCGCCCGCGGCCCGTCCACCAACGCGCGCTCGCGCACGAGGAATTGAGTCACGCTCTTGGCGGCGCCCCAGCCGGCGGCCGGATGGTGATAGGGGCGGAACTCCGGATCGCCGGTGGGGACGGGTCCCACGCTGGGCTCCAGCCGCTCCTGCTCCTCGTTGGACGCGCTCAAGACTGTCAACCTTCCGGCACGCGGACATGGGCCCAAAAGGGCACTTTCCGCCCAGGCTAGGCCAGCCATGCCGTCCCCGCCACGGCTGGCCCGCCAGGGCCACTCGCCCGCTCGATGATCTGCCGTTGCCCGTACGGGCCCAGTGCGCCGGACGGCGGTCACCGAGGACTGCGGTGATCTCGTCGGCGGGCCACGGCCGCAGCACGAGCTAGCGGGGCAGTCGGACGGCCAGGGTCACCCTGGTCCCGCCGGGGCCCGCGGAGATCGTGAGCTCGTCGGTGAGCAGGCCGGCGAGCCACAGTCCCCGCCCGCCCGCGTGGCCGTCGAGCCCGGGAGCCAGCGCGGGGATGACGTCGGCGCTGAAGCCGGGGCCCAAGTCGTGGATGTGACAGGCCAGATGACCGTTGCCGCGCTGCAGGACCAGCGTGCCGCCACCGCCCGCGTGCTCGACCGCGTTGACCGCCACGGCGTCCACGGCCACGATGAATTCGCCGCGCCGTGGCTCGGTCAGCCCTTGGTGGTCCGCGTACTGTTCGACGAGCATCCGCAGCCTGGGCAGGTCGTCCCGGGTGAAGCGCGATTCCAGCAGCGTGACGGGAGGGACCTCGCGGGGCCCTGGCGTTGCCGACATCAGCGGGCCACCTCACTGATCACAAGGTGGGGCACCTGGTCGGCGCCTGCTCGGCGCAGTATGCGGGCCGGTGTCGGTGGACAGTGGACGTGGACCGGGCCGTGCGGATGTTCCAGAACCAGCCGCAGCAGGTCCACCGCACAGGCGACGCCGAGGAAGACGAGGCCGGACAGGTCCACGGTCAGCGGCCGGGAATGCTCGCGGCGCCTGAGGCCGTCGCGCACGGCGCCGATGAATTGCTCCCGGGTGGCGATGTCCGCCTCACCGGCCAACTGCACCATGCCCTCCGCCTGTTCGACATGCAGGACGCCCAGGCGGGGCAGCAGCCGGCAGGGGTGTGCCTCGTGCATGGCCTCCAGGACACCGGGGTTGAACCAGCGGCTGTCGTAGGCGCAGATCTCTGTGTAGGGGCGGTCGGTGAACAGATGCTGGGCGTGGGACTCGCGGTGCATCATCACCTCGACGTCGGCGTCCAGTTCCCCGACCCAGTGCATGTCGATGTAGGTACGCAGGCCGCTGTAGCCCTCGGCCAAAGCCTTGTCGGTCTCCTCCGTGATGCGCTCCCACTGCCGGTGAGGGGTGAACGCGTCCTGGGGGTGGATGAGGGCGCGCATGCTGCTGAGCACCAGCTGCCCGTGTTCACGAGCGGCTCCCAGCAGGGCTCCCGGCGCGTCGAGCCGGTTCCACACCTGCTCCTCGTCCATCTGCGGGGCGGCGAAGACCATGACCTTCTCGCGCTTCACGAGCCCCGCCCACGCAAAGGCGGACACCACGTCGCGGCCCGCGTCGTCGTCGGCGTAACTGACGAATGCGTGGTCGCCCGCCCGGAGGTGCTGGACCGGGATCGTACCGACCGACGCCGAGCCGGCATCCGCCATCTCTCACCTCCGGGGCCGACAGGGCCCGACGGGGAACAAGTGCAGGTCACACGCTAGCGGTCCGTGCCGCACGGCCACGCACCCCCGCAGAAAGCGACAGTTGGCTGACACTGCCGCACCTCATGGCGATCGAGAATGCGCGAAGACGACCCCTACCGCACTAACTCTGTTCGGCGGGTGGCGGCCGACGGATCGCGAGGGCGTGCTCCACGAGTTCGCGCGCGTAGGCGGCGTCCAGTCGGCCGGGGCGGAAGAGGATGCGGTACATGATCGGCGCCACGACGTGGTCGATGACCTGCTCGGTGCCCGGCACGGCCTCACCCCGCTCCGACGCACGGGCCAGGACGACATCGATCTGTTCCGCGGCGTAGGCGGAGCACAGCCCGGCGTTGCTCCCGTCCGGGTCTCCGAGGAGGGCGTCCCTGATGTACGCGCGACCCGGCGGGGAGGCCATCTCGTCGAGGAACTGCTCCGCCCACACGCCGAGGTCCGCACGCAGGGTGCCGAGGTCGGCCGGCGGCGCTTCGGGGCGCAGATGTTCGACTGCCACGTCGGACATGAGCTCCTGCAGGTCCCCCCACCTGCGGTAGACGGTCGACGGCGTCACCCCGGCGCGCGCCGCGACGAGAGGGACGGTCAGCGCATCGCGTCCCAGCTCGGCCTGGAGCTGACGGACCGCCGCGTGGACCGACTCCTGAACACGGGCGCTGCGCCCTCCGGGCCGAACCATGGGTTTGGGACTCATGACTCCACCTTAAGGCCTTAATGCAAAATCGTTGCTTCTAGCTGGCCACCGCCGCTTCGGCATCGGCGCCTGCCACCTCGTAGGCACGCCCGACCCGCAGCACGGTCGCTTCGTCGTGAGGGCGCCCCATCAGTTGCATGCCGATCGGCATGCCTGCGCGGTCCCGGCCGACGGGCAGGGTCAGGGCCGGCACCCCCGTGATGTTGGCCGGCGCGGAGAGCCGGACGTAGCTGTCGGAGACGGCCTCCACCGTGCCGTCCGCCCACTCCACGCTCTCCTGACCGGACTTGACTGCCGTCATCGGCACCGCCGGGGCGGCGATCACATCGACGTGGCCGAGCATCCGCGCCCAGGACTCGCGCATCAGGGCCCTCGCCCGCTGGGCCCGGAGGTAGTCACCGGCGGACACGAACTCGCCCGCCTCCAGCAGGACACGGACATCGGCCGCATACAGGTCGGGCGTCGAGCGGAGCGTCCGCTCGTGGTACGAGGTCGCCTCGGGGACCATCAGCCCCCACTGGATGGCCTGGATGTAGCGCGCCATCGGGATCTCCACCTCGACGAGTTCGACTCCCAGCGCCTGGAGCTGCCCGATGGCCCGGCGCACGCTCTCCTCGACCTCCGGGCTGATCCGCTCGAAGTAGTAATTGCGCGGCACGCCCACCCGCAGCCCCGACAGGTCACCGGCCTCCGATGAGGCCCGACCGACCGGAGCGGCGGCGTGCCCTGCCGGGTCGCGCCGACCCTGTCCCACCAGTGCGGCGAGGACGAGCTCGGCGTCCCGCACCGTACGGGTGAGGGGGCCGACATGGTCCAGGGACCAGGACAGGGACGTCACGCCGCGGCGGGAGATCAGGCCGTACGTCGGCTTGAGGCCGACCACGCCGTTGAGCGCCGCGGGGACGCGGATCGATCCGCCGGTGTCGGTCCCCAGCGCGAAGGTGGCCTCTCCCGCCGCGACGGCGACGGCCGAGCCTCCGCTCGAACCCCCGGCGATACGGCTGTGATCCCAGGCATTGCGCGTCTGAGGGGTCGTCAAACCGTAGGCGAACTCGTGGGTGTGGGTCTTTCCGAGCAGTACCGCACCGGCCGCGGACAGGCGCGCGGCGACGGCGCTGTCACCTTCCGCGACATGGTCCGCCCTGACGCGGGAGCTCGCCGTGGTGGGCATACCCTTGGCGTCGATCAGGTCCTTCAGACCCATGGGGATTCCGTGCAGCGGGCCGCGCGACCGGCCCTGGGTGATCTCGCGCTCGGCCCGGGCAGCCGATTCACGGGCGGAGTCCGCGGCGACGGTGACGTAGGCCTGAAGCCGCGCTTCCACCGCTCCGATGCGGTCGAGCACCGATTCGGTCAGCTCCACCGGGGACAGCTCCCCCGCGGCCACGAGGTGGGCGGCGTCGGCGAGCGACAGCTCAAAGGGCCGCATCGGCGTCCTCCTGTCCAGCCGTGTAGGACATCGCGGGCGGCGTGTCCCCGAAGTCCAGTTCGCGCAGCGTGGCGATGACCGAGTGGATGTGACCGGCGGTCGATGCCACCGCCTCGTGACGGTCACTGCCCAGCGGCAGGCCCGCGCGGATAGCCCCTCGGGCAGCCTCCTGCGGGGTGAGTCCGACGTTGTCCATGTTATCGATCTTGTCCGTGATATCCGTGTTGTCCACGTGCGCCCTCTCGGCTCGACTCGTCGTGCTGTGCCGGGCGGCGACCACCACGGCAGAGCTCAAACGCTAACGGTTTGCTTTAACGGGACGATAGGTCCTACGTTGACTTAACGCAAACACATTGCTTTTAGCCGCTTGGATGCGTCAACCAAAGGAGCGCCGCATGCCCACCGCCCCGCACCACCCCACCGCCCTTCCCGGCGCCCCGGCCTGGAGCGTGGGAGACCTCACCGTCAGCCGTATCGACGAGGTGCGGCTGCCCCCACAGACAGGCCCCTGGCTGCTGCCCGGAGCCACGCCCGAGATCGTGGCCCAATCCCCTTGGCTGCAGCCGGACTTCGTGGACGAACAGCGCGTCCTGCGGCTGGCGAGCCACAGTTTCGGTATCGACGTCAACGGGCTGCGGGTGCTCGTCGACACCGGCATCGGCAATGGCAAGCAGCGGGCCAACCCGGCATGGGACAACCTGAACACCGACTACCTGGAGCGCCTGACACAGGCGGGCTTCGCGCCCGAGACGGTGGATCTCGTCGTCCTCACCCACCTGCACACCGACCACGTCGGCTGGAACACCCGGACAGAGAACGGCAGTTGGGTGCCCACCTTCCCCAACGCCCGCTACCTCACGTCCCGCACGGAATGGGACTACTGGTCCGGTGTCGACATGGAGGAGGCCCGACTCCAGATGTTCCGGGACTCCGTGCACCCCATCAAGGACGCCGGACTGCTCGACCTCGTCGACGTCCCTGACGCTCCTCTCGGCGGCACCGACATCGCGCCGGGCATCCGCCTGCGCCCCACCCCGGGCCACACACCGGGCCAGGTGGCGGTGGAACTGAGCAGTCACGGCGAGCACGCGCTCATCACCGGCGACTGCGTCCACCACCCCGTCCAGCTGATCCATCCCGACCTGGGCAGCTGCGTGGACATCGACCCCGCAGCCGCGACCAGGACCCGCCGAGAGCTCCTCCACTCGCTCTCCGGCACCCGGACTCTGCTCCTCGGCAGCCACTTCCCGCCACCCACCGCGGGCCACGTGATCCCCGAGGGCGATTCCTACCGGCTCGTCCCCGCGTGAAGGCCGAGATTGAAAACAGAGGTGTTGTGTCCGGGTGAGTGGCGACCAATCAGTTTCTTTTCAGGGCTACTTGAGGTACGGACCGGCCGCGCCGATCTTGCCCGGGGCCGGGTTGCCCGGCAGGTCGAGCACGTAGGCGCGCAGGTTGCCCTTGCCGGGGGCGGCGACGGAGAGCTTGCCGTCGGTCACGGTCTTCGTGTCGCCGGTGACGGCGTCGGTGTAGGTGCCGTTGGGAATGCCGCTGTAACTCGCCCCGTCGGAGACGGTGACGAGGGCGAAGCTGTCGACGGAGCCCGAGGTGTAGCGGCGCTTGTAGGCCATCTGTCCGTCGATGCCCTCGGTCGAGTACTGACCCGACTGGAGCGCCGGCACGGCCCTGCGGATCTGGTTGAGCCGTTGTACGTGCTTGACCAGGGGCTGGTCCAGGGTCTTCGCGACCTCGCCGCTCGCGCTGTCCACCGTGCCGAACTCCGTTGCGGTGACGGTGCCTTGTAGGTGGTCGCCGTAGTAGGCGCGGCCCGTCGTGGCCAGCGGGCACTTGGGGCCGCAGTCGATCTGCCTGCCCTTCTGGAACTCGACCTCCGAGCCGTAGTAGAGGGTCGGGATGCCGCGGAAGGTCCACATCAGGGCCATGTTCTCGGCCCAGGCGTCGGTGCCGCCCGCGTAGCGCGTGGAGGACTTGTTCGGGCCGTAGTCGTGGCTGTCCACGTACACGGCGTTGTACGTCGCGTCGTTGACGGAGTCGTCGGAGTCCTTGCCGTTGTTGTACGCGTTCGGGGCGTCGCCGAAGTTCATGTGCATGCGCATGTCGATGATGTTCATGCCGGAGAACTTGGTGCGGTCGGGGGCGTGGTAGGTGTTGCCATCCAGGAAGGCGTTGGTGCTGGTGGGCTGGTTGGCGGTGCCCTGTGCCTGCTCGTACTCGTACATCTCCAGGGATGCCGCCGCGTCGTCGGCGCTGTACTCCTTGCGCTCCTTCCATGTGTAGAACTGCGCGGAGTGGTTGACCGAACCGCGGTTCCACTTGTCGTTGACGAAGGCCGCGACCTCGCCGAAGACGTAGAAGTCGTCGGCCTTGTCCGCGCCGTACTTGTCCACCAGCTTGTCGTGCAGCGCGGGCAGGAAGCGGCGGTTCCAGGTGGTGCGCGGGATGTGCACGGCGGTGTCGACGCGGAAGCCGTCCACGCCCATGTCGATGTACTTGTTGTAGGCGTCGATCAGGTACTGCTGCACATCGGTGTTCTCGGTGTTGAAGTCCGCCAGGTCGTCGTGGAGCCAGCAGCTGCGCGAGTCCTCGCCCTCCCAGTTGCCGATCCAGCACTGGTGGTATTTGGTTCTGGGGAACATGCCCGATGTGGGGTTCGGCCACTGGCAGTTATAGATCTTCCGGCCGTCGGCGCCGGTGCCCGACTGCTTGCCCCAGTCCTTGCAGGTGTTGCCCGCCGGTTCCGCGGTGGACCAGCGGTCGCCGTTGTAGGGGTTGCCCTGGGCGTCCTCGTCGAGGGGGTCGTACTCCTTGCCCTCGACCTTGTCGTCGTAGTAGTCGCCCCACTCCTCGTCCTGGACGCCGAACGCGGTCGGGGTGAACAGGCCCTTGGCGCCCCAGCGCGAGCTGTGGTTGTAGACGACGTCCTGGTAGATCTTCATGCCCTTGGCGTGCGCCCGGTCGATGAGCTGCTGGTAGGAGACGCCGTCCGACTCCAGGCGCGGGTCGATCTTGTAGAAGTCGTACCCGTGGTAGCCGTGGTAGTCGTAGTCCGACCGGTTCATGACCACCGGGGTGATCCAGATCGCCGAGAAGCCGAGACCCTTGATGTAGTCCAGCTTCTCGGCGAGCCCCTTGAAGTCGCCTCGGGTCATGGGGTCGTCGTTGGCCGCGTTCCCGGACGACGTGTGCTGGTTGCCGCCCCGGTTGTTGGACGCGTCGCCGTCGCTGAAGCGCGCGGTCATCGCGAAGTAGATCGCATCCTTGCGTGGGTCCCCGCCCAGCATGCTCCCGGGCTCCGCATCGGCGGCCGCCTTCTGGGCGCTTTCACCGCCCTGGCCCGCACTTCCGACGCCGGGCAGCAGCGTCAGGAACAGCGCGGCCAGGACGGCGGCGAACAGCGCTCTGGACTTCCTGATTGCACGGGGGTACGGCATAGAGCCTCCTGTACGTAGTGGGGTACGTGGGAGGGCCGACGCGCCATCAGCCCGGACGGGTGTCGCAGGACCACTCGGGGCCCGTCGTTCAGCCCCGCTCGAAGACGGCGACGCTGCGTGCGGGGACGTCGAAGGTTCCAGAACTCCTCTCGTACGAGGAGGACTTGACCACGGGGTCGGCGCCCTGCTCCTGGAAGGGGTGGAGCCTGTACGCAGTGTCCTTGAGAGCCGCGATGCGCTGCTTCTGGGCGTCCGGGGTCGCGTTGAAGACGACCACGAGATTCCCGAGCTCCATGGTGATGACGCCGGGGGTCTCCGCGGCGGTGCCCGAGAGGGGGAAGGAGAGCCGGGACTGGACCTGACCGGCCGTGCCCAGGGAGAACGCGGGCTCGGTCGCGCGCAGCTTCACCAGGTCCTGGTAGGCGGCCGAGGTTCCGTTGATATCGGCGCAGCCCGGGGTCAGGGACGCGGACGTCAACAGCGGCTTTCCGTAGGGCCACTTGTCCTTGTTGTCGGCGGCCGGGGGCAGGCCGCGTCCGAAGCCGTTGCCGTCCCGGCAGTTCCAGTGCAGGGCGTTGAACCAGTCGCCGCTGTCGTAGGAGTTGCGGTCCAGGGACTTCGAGCGCAGCAGGTCGCTGCCGGCCTGGGAGAGGGAAGGGCCCTGGGCCAGGGTCGCGGTCGCCATCGCCAGGACCTGCATGCGGGAGCGTTCGGCGGCCGTGGTGTCCGCGGGCAGCTTGAAGGCGAGGGCGTCGTACAGGGATTCGTTGTCGTGGGCGTCGGCGTAGGAGAGGGCGTCGCCGGGGGCCGCCGCGTATCCGGCCGGGGCGCCGTTGTAGTCGACCTCGGAGCCCTTGACGCGCTTCCCCGCGGAGTCGGTGAACGTGTAGGCGGCGAGGTTGCCGGTCAGCGCCACCTTGAGCAGGTCCTGGTAGCGCAGGAGCCGAGCCTTCTGCTCGGCCGGGGTGCCGTTGGCCTTCGAGGCGTTGGGGTCGGTGAACAGGCCGCTGGCGAAGCCCTGGACGCCGGGGTCCTCGTCGAAGGGGCCGCCGCCGCGCACCGCGTCGCGGCCGCGGTCGGAGAAGGTGGCGATGCCCGTGCCCGCCATGTTCTTCTGCGTGGCCTGGACGAAGCGGGCGTCGTCGGCGATCTCTCCGAAGTTCCAGCCCTCGCCGTAGAGGACGATCTTCTTCCCGTCGACGCCGTCCTTTTCGAGGGTCAGTGCGTCAAGGGCCTTGCGGACGGCCAGGATGTTGGCCTTGGGGTGGTGGCCCATCAGGTCGAAGCGGAAGCCGTCGACCTTGTACTCCTTGGCCCAGGTGACCAGCGAGTCGACCACGAGCTTGCCCATCATGGCGTTCTCGGGGGCGGTGTTGGCGCAGCAGGTGGAGGTGGCCACCGTGCCGTCGGGCAGCAGCCGTTGGTAGTAGCCGGGCACGATCTTGTCCAGGACGGACTTGTCGGCCTGGCCGCTCGCGACGGTGTGGTTGTAGACGACGTCCATCACGGTGCGAAGACCGGAGCCGTTGAGGCCCTGGACCATCTGCCGGAACTCGACGGTGCGACGGGTCCCGGCAGGGTCGCTCGCGTAACTGCCCTCCGGCACGGTGTAGTGCAGGGGGTCGTAACCCCAGTTGTAGGCGTCCTTGGCGGCGGTCTTGGTGACGCAGGCCTGCTGCTCGTCGGAGTCCGGGGCGGGCGCCGTCAGGTCGCAGTCGGGCGTGGACCGGTCGGCGGCGCGCTCGGGGATGGTGCCGATGTCGAAGGCGGGCAGGAGGTGGACGTAGGAGGTGCCCGCGTCGGCGAGCTTCCGCAGGTGCTTCATGCCGTCGGACGCCGTGTCCGTGAAGGCGAGGTACTGGCCGGGGTGCTTCGCCGTGCGGTCCTCGACGGAGAAGTCGCGGATGTGCAGTTCCTGGATCTGCGCGTCGCGCAGGGGCGTGGCCTTCGGCTTCTTCAGCTGCTCCCAGCCCTTGGGGGCGAGCTTCGGGTCGTCGAGGTCGACGGCGATGCTGCGCCGCGAGTCGGCGGTGAGCGCCGTGGAGTAGGGGTCGGTGACCTTGTTGGTGACGACCTTCTGGACGCTGGGCGCCCACACCTTGACGACGTACCGGTACTGCTTGCCCGACCAGCTTCGGGCTCCGGCGACGGACCACACTCCGCTGGCGTCGTCGCGCCGCATCGCCACGCGCTTGCCGTCGAGTTCGAGGCTGACGGACTGGGCGGTGGGAGCCCACAGGGCAAGCGTGGGGCGGCCGTCGCGGAACTGCGGGCCGAGGGCGGCCTTGGTGGCGGCGGCGCTGTAGAGGTCGTCGAGGACGCCCTGTGTCTGGACTCCGGTGGCGGTGAGCAGGGTGCCGTCGGCGCTGCTGCGGGTGGCGACGAGCTGGCCGGTGAGAGCGTGGCGGACCCGGTCGCGGTCGCGCGGGTCGACGGTGAAGGCCGCGTATCCCTTCAGGTGCGGGTACTTCTCGCGCTGGGCGTCGGTGAGCCCGCCCTCGGCCGGGGCGAGACGGATCCGCCGCCCCTCGCCTGCGAGTTCGCCGTCCTTGACGGTCAGCTGCCCGTCGCGGGCGTACACCAACTCCTGGGAGGCGGCGGCACCTTGGACGTCCCAGGCGACGGTGTTCTTGTCGATCCACTGTGCCCGGGACGTGGACAGGTCGAGTGCGGCGGGCGCGTCGGCCGCGGCCGACGCTTGGGGCGCGGCGATGGCCGAGGGCGTCAGGGGCGCGACCGCGGCGAGCAGGGCGAGGGCCGTGGTGACGAGGGCGCGGCGGGGGGAGCCGGTCAAGGGTGGTTCTCCTTGCGGGTGATGGGGCCAGGAGGAAGGAACACGAAGGGGGTACGAGGATGGGGCCGCCCGGCGGCGGGGAAGCGAAGGCCGGGCGGCCAGTGGTGAGGGCCGAGCAGTCAGGCTGCGCTCAGCAGCTCCTGGCCCCGGTGTGCAGGGCAAGCGCGGTGTTCGGCGCCACGGTGGCCGTGAACTGGCCGGAGCTGTTGACGGTGACGCTCCTGCCGCTCTGGACGTCGCAGTAGCTGCCCGCGGCGAGGGAGGTCTGGAAGGTCCGGCTGACCGAGGAGCCCTCGTGGTTGATGGCCACGTACGCCTTGTCGCCGCGGCCGAACGCGATGGCGTTGTTGCCGTTGTCCCACCAGTTGGTCATGCCCGTTCCGCGCGCGGTGTTGCGGAACTTGACCATGCTCTTGATCTCGGGCCAGGCGTGCTGGCACTTCCAGCCGTCGCTGTAACAGGCGTTCACCTGGCCGCCGTTGGGCGATCCGGCGTCGGTGCTGCTGAACTCGTAGCCGGAGTGCACGTCCGGGGCGCCGTAGGGCAGGGCCAGCATGAAGACATGCGCGAGGGTGTAGTTCGCGCCGTCCTTGTAGTTGAGGGTCTGGCCGTGCCGTTCGGTGTCGTGGTTGGCGACGAAGACGGCGGCCGAGCCGCTGGGCATATAGCCCCAGCCCTCGCCGAAGTTCTTCAGGTAGGCGAGCTTCTCGTTGTTGAACACGCGCTTCAGGTCCCAGCCGTAGCGGAACTCCTGGGCGTCGCCGGTGGCGGTGTACTCGCTCGGGGAGACCGCCTCGCCCGAGCCGTAGATCGTCTCCTGCTTCAAGTAGACGCCGGGGTTGCTGAGCCTGGACTTGATGTTCTTCAGGTCGTCCACGGGGATGTGCTTGGCCGCGTCGACCCGGAAGCCGTCGACGCCCAGCGACAGCAGGTCGTTGAGGTAGCCGGCGACCCTCCCCCGCACGTACTCCTCGCCGGTGTCCAGGTCGGCAAGGCCGCCCAGTTCGCAGTTCTGTACGTTCCCGCGGTCCTGGTAATTGCTGATGGACGCCTTGCAGTTGTCCATGTCGAAGACCGAGTACGTGCCCGGGTAGTCGTACTTGGTGAAGGCGGACCCTGCCGAGCCGGTGCCCGAGGCGTTCGTCATGTGGTTGATCACCGCGTCGGCGACGACCTTCACCCCGGCCGAGTGGCAGGTGTCGACCATGTTCTTGAACGCGGTCCGGTCACCGAGCCTGGTGCCGATCTTGTAGCTGACGGGCTGGTAGGCGGCCCACCACGCCTCGCCCTGGATGCGTTCCTGGGGCGGGGAGACCTGCACGTAGCCGTAGCCGTCGGGGCCGAGCTGCTGTGTGCACGCCTTGGCCACCGAGTCGAATTTCCACTCGAAGAGCACGGCGGTGACGTCCTTGCCGCCGGGCGGGGCTGCCTGCGCCTGCGGGGCTCCGGCGACGATGCTGCCTGCCGCGCCCGCCACCAGGGCGATGGCGGCGGCGACGGGTCTGCGGACTCTGGTCTTTCGGCCGGCCATGAGGGCCTCCTGCATGAGTGAGGTGTGACTGCATGAGTGAGGTGTGACCTTGAATGGCAACGCGCCGTGCCCGTCAGGCCGTTGAAGGATGTTGCAGAAACATTTCAACGCCGTTTTCGGTCGAGACCGTACGACCCCCGGGAACCCCGGTCAACCCTCCCCGCACACTCTCGCGTCAGACGCGGAATCCCGGGAGTTCATGCGCCGCAAAACCTTTCGCAAGATGTTGCGACGGTGCTACGTTCAACCACGACTCCGGTCCGGGCGGCCGGGGGACCCGGCAACGGGCCCCACGCGCCCGGCCGTTCGGATCGGGGGCATGAGGCCGGGAGGCCCCGGAGCCACATCACGACCCCGCTGCCCCGACCGGGCCGGCGCCGGGCGCCTCCCTCTCAGCGACGCCGCTGCGCCGTGGAGCCGCGCACCACCAGCTCGGGCTGGAAGACGAACTCCGTGTGCTGCACCGGGTTTCCGTGCAGCTCCTCGATCAGGGCGCCCACCGCCGCGCTCGCCATCGCCTGTACCGGCTGGCGCACCGTGGTCAGCGGCGGGTCCGTGAAGGCGATCAGGGGCGAGTCGTCGAAGCCGACCACGGAGACGTCGCCGGGTACCGAAAGGCCGCGCTCGCGCACCGCCCTGACGGCGCCGAGCGCCATCATGTCGCTGCCGCAGACCATCGCCGTGCACCCCTGGTCGAGCAGGGCGCTGGCCGCCGCGTGCCCGCCCTCCACCGTGAACAGCGTGCGCTGCACGAGCTGTTCGGCCTCCCCCTGTTCCAGGCCGAGCAGCGCGTGCAGCGCCGCCGTGAACCCCTCCGCCTTGCGCAGCGAGGGGACGTAGCGGGTCGGGCCGATGGCCAGACCGATCCGCTCGTGGCCCAGGTCGACGAGGTGGCGCACCGCCATCCGCGCGGCCGCGCGGTCGTCGGGCGAGACGAAGGACACCGGGATGTGCTCGTTGTAGCCGTTGATCAGGACGAACGGCACACCGCGGGCGTGCAGTTCGAGGTACCGGGTGGGGTCGGCCGTGGTGTCGGCGTGCAGTCCGGACAGGAAGACGATGCCGCTGACCCTGCGCTCCTCCAGCTGCTCGACCAGCTCGTCCTCGCTGGCCCCGTCCGGCATCTGGGTGCACAGCATCGGCGTGTAGCCGTGCCCGGACAGGACCTGCTCGACGACCTGCGCGAAGGCGGGGAAGATCGGGTTGCTGAGCTCGGGTATGACAAGCCCGACCAGGCCCGCGCTGTGCCGCTTGAGCCGCATCGGCCGCTCATAGCCAAGGACGTCCAGGGCGGCGAGCACCCGGCGCCGGGTGCCGGCGGCCACCCCCGGCTTGCCGTTGAGCACCCGGCTCGCGGTGGCCTCGCTGACGCCGGACTGGGCCGCGATGTCCGCGAGCCGCGGAACGCTCCGGTCTCCCCGGTCTCCCCGGTCTCCCCGGTCTCCCCGGTCGGCGTCCCGCGGCAGGGAAAGGGTCACACCGCCCACCAGACGGTGGTGTCGGCGGGCAGTTCGACCTTGCCGTCCGCCGTCTCCACCTCGGCGTTGGCCAGCAGCATCCGGCCGGGGGCCGGGATCCGCACCGCCGAGCCGGTGGTGTTCGCCGTGCACACGAAGCCCTCGCGGCGGAAGGCCAGGACCCCCTCGGGGGCCTCGAGCCACTCCAGCGAGTCGCCCGCGCCGAGCCCCGGCTGCTCCCGGCGTACGGCGAGGGCGCGGCGGTACAGCTCCAGGGTCGACGCGGGATCGCCGGTCTGCGCCTGGACGCTGAGCTCGCCCCAGCCGTCGGGCTGCGGCAGCCAGCTGCCGCCCGCGCCGAACCCGTAACTGGATCCTTCGGTGGTCCACGGGATCGGCACCCGGCAGCCGTCACGGAAGCCGTCCTGTCCGCTCGCGCGGACGAACGACGGGTCCTGCCGCACCTCGTCGGGCAGCTCGGTGACGTCCGGCAGGCCAAGCTCCTCGCCCTGGTAGACGTACGCCGAGCCGGGCAGCGCCAGCATCAGGAGCGACGCGGCGCGGGCGCGCCGCAGGCCGAGCGCGCGGTCGCCCGCGGTGCGCAACTGGGTGCCGAGCCCGGGCGGGTTGGCGAACCGCGTGGCGTGGCGGGTGACGTCGTGGTTGGACAGCACCCAGGTGGCCGGGGCGCCGACGGGTCGCATCGCGGCCAGCGACACGTCGATGACCTCGCGCAGCTCTGCCGCGTCCCAATGGGTGCCCAGGTACTGGAAGTTGAAGGCCTGGTGCATCTCGTCCGGACGGACGTAGGCAGCCGCGCGCTCGACGGTCGGGGTCCACGCTTCAGCGACCAGGATGCGCTCGCCCGCGTACTCGGTGAGGACCTTGCGCCAGCTGCGGTAAATCTCGTGCACGCCGTCCTGGTCGAAGAACGGCATGACGTCGTTGCCGAGCAGCTTGAGCTGGTCGCTGCGGCCGATGTCCGGCAGGCCTTCGGCCTTGACGAGGCCGTGGGCCACGTCGACGCGGAAGCCGTCGACGCCCATGTCGAGCCAGAAGCGCAGTATGGAGCGGAACTCGTCGTGAACGGCGGGGTGTTCCCAGTTGAAGTCGGGCTGCTCGGGGGCAAAGAGGTGGAGGTACCACTCGCCGTCCGGCGTCCGCGTCCAGGCAGGGCCGCCGAAGACGGACTCCCAGTCGTTGGGCGGGAGTTCACCGTTCTCGCCCTTGCCGGGACGGAAGTGGTAGCGCTCGCGCAGGGGCGAGCCAGGGCCCTCGCGCAGGGCACGCCGGAACCAGTCATGCCGGTCGGACGAGTGGTTGGGCACCAGGTCGACGATGATGCGCAGGCCCAGGTCGTGGGCGTCCCGCAGCAGGGCGTCGGCGTCGAGCAGACTGCCGAACATCGGGTCGATCGCGCGGTAGTCGGCGACGTCGTACCCGGCGTCGGCCTGCGGTGAAGAGTAGAAGGGGCTGAGCCAGACGGCGTCGACGCCCAGGTCCCTGAGGTAGGGCAGGCGGGCACGGATGCCGTCCAGGTCGCCCATTCCGTCACCGTTGCCGTCGGCGAAGCTGCGCGGATAGACCTGGTAGATCACCGCGCCACGCCACCAGTCCGTGTGGGTGCCGGAGGCGGGGGCTGCAGGGGCAGCGAGATGCTGGGTCATGTCTTCCCTGAGATCGAGAGGTCGAGTGCGAGGGGGGTGCGTGACGTTTCGGCGCTTCGTGTCAGGACTCCGTGTCAGGACTTCGTCGCGCCGGCCGTGAGACCGGAGACGAGGTGGCGCTGGACGAAGCCGAAGATCACCGCCGCGGGCACCGCGACGATCACGGCCGAGGCCGTCAGCGAGCCCCAGTCGCTGGTGTACTGATTGACGAAGGTCTGCAGGCCGCCCGCCAGGGTGAGGTTCTCCTCGCCGGTCATGAAGGCGGAGGCGTACGCGACTTCGGCCCAGCCGGTGATGAAGCTGTAGAAGCCGGTGACGGCGAGACCGGGCTTGGCAAGCGGCACGATGAGCCGCCAGAAGGTGCCGAACGGGTTGAGCCCGTCCACGCGCCCGGCTTCGTCGATCTCCACCGGGATGGTGTCGAAGTACCCCTTCATCATCCAGGCGCAGAACGGCACGGCGATCGTCAGATAGGTGACGACCAGGCCGACGGGCTGGTTGAGCAGGCCCAGGCTGGCGAGGAGGTTGTAGAGCGGCACGATGAGCACCGCGACGGGGAACATCTGGGTGATCAGCAGGAGCCACATCAGCGGCCGCATGCCGGGGAACTTGAAGCGGCTGACCGCATAGCCGGTGGTCGCCGAGATGAAGACGCCGATCACCGTGGTCAGGCCGACGACGAACAGGGAGTTGCCGAGCCAGCTCAGGAACTCGGTGTCGTTGACGACGTGGTCGTAATTGCGGAACGTGAAGTCCTTGACCAGGTCGGTGGAGAACGCCTCGCTCGTCGGCTTGAACGAGGTGATGAGCAGCCACAGGGGCGGAAGGACCGCGGTGGCGGACGCGACGAGCAGGCCCACGTGGAGCGCGACCGAGGCCAGCGGCCCGCGTTCGCCGCGCTCCCTCACCTTCTTGGGCCGGCTCGAGGACGGGGCCTTGGCCTGGGTCTCGGGGTTGGTCACGGTGGTCACCACACTTCTCCCTGCTTGCGGAGCGCGCGGCGGTAGACGACCGCGAAGAGCGAAAGGAGCAGCAGAATGATGACGCCCCAGGCGGCGGATCCCGCGAAGTCGCGCGGGCTCACGACGAACGAGAGCCGGTAGGCGTACGTCACCAGGATCTCCGTGGCGTCTCCCGGACCGCCCCGGGTGAGCAGGAAGATCACCGGGAACATGTTGAAGGTCCAGATGCCGCTGATCAGGATCACGGTGCTGCTGACGGTCCGCAGGCCCGGCAGGGTGATGTGCCGGAAGCGCTGCCAGGCGTTCGCGCCGTCCATCTCCGCGGCTTCGTAGAGCTCGCCGGGGATGGACTGGAGTCCGCCGAGCATGGCGACCAGCATGAACGGGACGCCGAGCCAGACGTTGACCGTGATCACCGAGAGCTTGGCCCAGGTGGGGTCGTTGAGCCACGGGATCGCGTCGATGCCGCCACCGGCGAGGATCTTGTTGAGGATGCCGTTCTTCTCGTTGAAGAGCAGACGCCAGGTGAAGACGGAGACGAAGGCCGGCACCGCCCACGGCAGGATCAGCGCCATCCGGTAGAGGGAGCGCCCCGCCAGCTTGCGGTTGAGCATGTTCGCCAGGACCAGGCCGAGCGTGAAGGAGATCGCGACGCAGGAGACGGTCCAGATGATCGTCCAGGTCAGACGGTCCCAGAAGATGCCGTCGGAGAGAACCGCGGTGTAGTTGTCCAGGCCGACGGACTTGTAGGTCGCCGGGATGTGGTTGACGCCGATGGTGCGCTCGACGTTCGCCTCGTTGGCGTCGGTCGTCGACAGGTAAAGGCCCCGCACCAGCGGGTATCCGATGATCACGCCGATGACGGCCACCACGGGGGCGACCATGGCCCAGGCGTACCAGTGGGTGGACAGCGACCTGCGCAGCCGTCCGGGGGTCTTGCCGGTCCGCGGGCCGCGGCCGCGGGCGCCCTGGGCGCCCGCGGCCTTGGCCAGTGACTGGCTGCTGTCAACAGCCATTTACTTGTAGTCCTTCAGCAGCTTGCGGTAGGCGTCGCCGACACTCTTCGCCCCGTCCTCGGGCGAGGTCTTGCCGCTGAGCACCTTCTCCATCTGCAGCCGGATCGGCTCGAACAGGGCGTTGGCCTGCGGGATCCACGGCCGCTCCACGGACTTGTCCACGGCCGGCTTGAAGAACTGCACCATCTGGTTGTCCTTGACGGACTGCACGTCGTACACCGAGGTGCGGGTGGGCAGCAGGCTCAGCTTCTCGGTGGTCTGCTGCTGCACCTTGGCCGAGCTCATGTACTTGATGAACTCGTAGCTCGCGTCGAGGTTCTTGGATCCGGCGTAGGCCGCGAGGTTCCAGCCGCCCTGCGGTGAGGCCTGCCGGTCGCTGCCGCCGGGGACCGGGGCGATGCCGAGGTTGTCCTTGTCGCCCTTGAACTCCTTGCCCTGCAGGGCTCCTTCGATGGACCAGGGGCCGTCGAGCGCCATCGCGACGTCGCCGTCCTTGAAGGCGTTGAGCTGGTTGTTGTAGCCGTCGCTCGCGTCGGTGGTGGCCGCCTTGGAGTCGACCAGGTCCTTCATGACCTTGAAGGCCGCGGCGCCCTGGGGGTCGTCGACGGTGACCTTCTTGTTCTTGGTGTCGAGGAGGTCGCCGCCCTCGCCGTAGAGGTAGGGGAGGTAGTAGTACGGGTCGTCGCCGCGGAGGTAGAGACCGGTCTTGCCGGACTTCGACTTGATCTTCTTCGCGGCGCTCTTCACCTCGTCGATGGTCTTGGGCGCCTCGACACCGGCGTCCTTGAGCATCTTCTTGTTGTAGAAGAGAGCCAGGGTGTCGATGGTCTGCGGGGCGGCGTAGGTCTTGCCCTTGAACTTGGTGCTGGCGGCGGCCTGCGGGAGGTAGTCGTCCGCCTTGTCGAGGGCGGGAGTGCCCTCGAGCGGGGCCAGGTAGCCCAGGTTGGCGAAGTCCGCGACCCAGGCGACCTCGGTGCGCATCACGTCGGGGGCGCCGGAGTTGCCGCCCGCGGCGTTCTTGAACTTGGCGTTGGCCTCGCCGAACGCGACGCTCACGTAGTTGACCTTGACGTCGGGGTGGAGGTCCTCGAAGCCCTTGGCGAGCTTCTCGTAGGTCCCCTTCTCCGCATCGTTCGAGGTGTCCCAGAAAGTGACGGTTCCGGACAACTTGCCCGAACTCTTCTTACCGCTGTCACTGTCATCGCCACCGCACGCTGCCGCTGTCAAAGCCAGGGCCGCGACCAGTGCGGTGGCCGCTATGCCACGCCGCATGTGAACTCCTTCAACTGATCCCGGAACAAGGGGAGGCGAAACCCCCAACAGAGCTGCCTCCTACGAGCCGCACTCGACGCGGCGCCGGGTTGCCAGGGAACGTAACAGGATTGAAAAGCGCCCGAAAGACCTTGCGAGAAATTTCTGCAAGCTCTGCTGATCGTTACCCCTGTGTGTCCTTACGGTTGCTCTTGCTGCGCTTGACAGGCCTGTGAAGTGGCAGTTGGGCTCCCTCACCGCGTCCGGGATGTCCCGCAAGCTCCTTGCAGAACCGGCACTTTCTGCAAGCTTCCACAACCGGTGGGCAATCCGGCCGATCACCGGTACAGTCCCCGCATGACCGCACGGCTCGTCGACATCGCAGCGCAGGCGGGGGTGAGCGAAGCCACCGTGAGCCGGGTCCTCAACGGCAAGCCCGGAGTGGCGGCGGCCACCCGCGAATCCGTCCTCGCCGCCCTGGACATGCTCGGCTTCGAACGTCCCACGCGGCTGCGACAGCGCAGCAGCGCCGGACTGATCGGCCTGATCACGCCCGAGCTCGACAACCCGATCTTCCCCGCGCTCGCCCAGGTCATCGCCCAGGCCCTGACCCGCCAGGGCTACACGCCGGTCCTCGCCACCCAGACACCCGGCGGCTCCACCGAGGACGAGCTCACCGAGATGCTGGTGGACCGCGGCGTCTCCGGCATCATCTTCGTCTCCGGTCTGCACGCCGACACCACCGCCGACATGGAGCGCTACGAAGTGCTGCGGGGCAAGGGCGTCCCCTTCGTCCTCGTCAACGGCTTCTCCCCCAAGGTGCAGGCCCCCTTCGTGTCCACGGACGACCGGGCGGCGGCCCGCCTCGCCGTCACGCACCTCGCCTCACTGGGCCACACCCGCATCGGGCTCGCGGTGGGACCCAAGCGCTTCGTGCCCGTGCTGCGCAAGATCGAGGGCTTCCAGCTCGGCATGCGCGAACGCCTCGGGATGTCGCCCAAGGACTCCGAGCAGCTCATCGAGCACTCCCTCTACACCCTGGAGGGCGGCCAGGCCGCGGCGGGCACGCTGATCGGCCGGGGCTGCACCGCGATCGTGTGTGCCAGCGACATGATGGCGCTCGGCGCCGTCCGGGCCGCCCGGGAGCGGGACTTGGAGGTGCCGCGGGACATCTCGGTGGTCGGCTACGACGACTCCCCGCTCATCGCGTTCACCGATCCCCCGCTGACCACCATCCGCCAGCCGGTCCAGGCGATGGGGCAGGCCGCGGTCCGCACTCTCCTGGAGGAGATCGGCGGGACCCCCGCCCCGCACAGCGAGTTCGTCTTCATGCCGGAGCTGGTGGTCCGCGACTCGACCGCCTCCGGCCGCCCCGAACGCCGCGACGCCTAGGCCGTGCCCACTGAGACGGAGATCGACGTCCTGGTGCTCGGCGGCGCCGGGGTGGACTCGATCGTGTACGTCCCCGAGCTGCCGCTCCCCTACGCCGACAGCTACATGGTGCCCGCGATCGACATGCGGGCCGGGCAGACGGGCGACTTCGTCGCGATGGGGGTGCAGGCCCTGGGTCTGCGTACGCATCACATCGACGTGATCGGGGACGACCACGAGGGCGATCTGGTGCGCGCCCTGCACCGCGAGCGGGGCATCCCCTTCACCGAGGTGCTCCAGCGCGGCGGCACCAAGCGCGCGGTGAACCTCGTCGGCCCCGATGGGCGGCGCCTCTCCCTGTACGACAACAGCCGCTCGCAGGACGCGGACCGGCTGCCCCCGGCGACGGTCGGGGCCCTCGCCTCGGTGAGCCGGCACGCCCATGTCTCCCTCACCCACCCCTGTGCCTTCGCCCTGCCCACGCTGCGCGCGGCGGGGGTCAGCGTCTCGACCGACCTGCACAACTGGGACGGATCCGAGCCGTACCACGAGGCCTTCGCCTACGAGGCCGACCTCGTCTTCCTGTCGGCCACCGCCCTGACCGACCCGGAGAAGACCATGCGGCAGATCGCCGCGCGAGGCCGGGCCCAGGCGGTCGTCGCGACGGCGGGAGCCGAGGGCGCCCACCTCCTCGTCGGCGGCGAACTCTTCCACGTGCCCGCCGTCACGCCCCCCGCACCGGTGGTGGACTCCAACGGCGCCGGTGACGCCTTCGCCTCGGGCTATCTCTTCGGCCGGCTGGCCGGAGAGTCCCCCCTGCGGTGCGCCCGCTACGGCGCGATCGCCGGCGCCTACGCCTGCACCGTCCCGGCCACGGGCACCGATGTCATCACCAGGGACCAACTCCTCGCCCTGTCCGCCGAGTCACAGCGGACCTGAGCGACGATGGCCGGGTTCATCACGGAGCGACACGGAGGAAGAGGCATGGAATCGCAGACCGACGGGCGCACCAACCGGGTGCTGTACGGGTGCATGGGGCTCGGCGGCACCTGGGACACCGCGCCGTACACCGCCGAGGACATCGCCGGGGCCGAGGCCGCCGTGGACGCCGCGTCGCAGGCCGGCATCACGGTGTTCGACCTGGCCGACATCTACCGGCACGGCAAGTCGGAGGCGGTCTTCGGCGAGGTGCTCGCCAGGGCGCGCGGACTGCGCGAGCGCATCGTCCTGCAGACCAAGTGCGGCATCCGCCTCGCCGACGGCGAACGGCCCGGTCTGTACGACCTGCGGGGGCCGAGCATCGTCCAGCGCGTCGAGGAGAGCCTCACCCGGCTGCGTACCGACGTGATCGACGTACTGCTCCTGCACCGGCCCGACCCGCTGACCGGCCCGGAGGAAATCGCGAAGGCCCTCACCACTCTGCACGAGCAGGGCCTGGTGCGCCGGTTCGGCGTGTCGAACATGAGCGCCGCGCAGATCGCGCACCTGCGGGCGCATCTCGACATACCGCTGGTCGCCAACCAGTTGGAGATGAGCCTGGAGAGCCGTGACTGGGTCGAGTCGGGCGTGCTCGTGAACACACCGGCCGCGGCCGACAGCGGCTTCCCGCACGGGACGCTCGAGTACTGCACCGCCAACGGGATCCAGCTGCAGGCCTGGGGAGCCCTCGCCCGGGGCCGCTTCACCGGAGGCGGCGAGACCCCGACCGCACGGCTCGTCGCCGACCTCGCCGCCCGCAAGCACACGACCCCGGAGACGATCCTCCTGTGGTGGCTCCAGCGGCATCCGGCACGGATCGCCCCCGTCATCGGCACAAGCCGCCCGGATCGCATCCTCGCCTGCCGGGACGCGGTGCGGCGCGAACCCGAACTCACCCACGAGGAGTGGTACGCCCTTTGGACCACCGCCCGCGGCGGCCCACTGCCGTAGGCGCTCCTACAGCCGCCGAACGATCACCAGGGCGATAATCGACGCCGTGACCGAGCCCGCCGTCGAAGTCCAGCCCCTCGTACGCCAGAAGGCCCACAGCCTCGGTGCCCTCGGGGAGCGGTGGCTTGCCGAACTGCCCGGCCTCGTCGGCGAGCTGGAGCGGTACTGGTCCATCGAGGTCGGGCAGCCGTTGTCCGGGGGAACCACTTCCTACGTGGCTCGGGCCCGGACCGGCGACGGCCGGGACGCGGTGCTCAAAGTCTCGCTTCCCGCACCGGACTTCGCGAGCCAGGTGCGGACCCTGCGCCTCGCGGAGGGCCGGGGGTATGCCCAGCTCCTTGCCCACGACCTCGAACGCCACGCGATGCTCCAGGAAGCGCTCGGGCCGTCGATGGACCGGCTCGGCCTCGCCCCGCGGCAGCAGATCGAGACGCTGTGCGCCATGCTCCGGAGGGCCTGGCGGGTGCCTCGCAGCGCGGAACTGACCGTCGATCCGGCAGCGGAGAAGGCCCGTTGCCTGGGCGAGATGGTCGGGCGGCTCTGGGAGAGCCTCGGCAGGCCCTGCTCGGAGCGGGTCGTGACCCAGGCGCTGACGTTCGCCGGACGTCGCGCCGCCGCCTTCGATCCCGGGCGCTGCGTCGTCGTGCACGGCGACCCCCATCCCGGCAACGCGCTGCGGGTCGTCACACCGCGGGCCGGGGCCGACGCGGGCTTCGTCTTCGTGGATCCCGACGGGTTCCTCGCCGATCCCGCGTACGACCTGGGGGTCGTACTCCGCGACTGGTGCGCGGAGTTGAGGGGCGGGGACAGGGCCGCGGCCGGCGGTCTGATCCGCTCGTACTGTGCGCTGCTCGCGGACCGGACCGGGGTGGATCAGCGGGCGATCTGGGAGTGGGGCTTCCTCGAGCGGGTGTCGACCGGGCTCTACGCGCTCGACTTCGGCGCGGAGGAGCTCGGCCGCCCGTTCCTGGACACCGCGGAGTTGCTGGCCTGAAGGGGAGGTCGGTGCGCGAGGGCTCTCCGGACGCGGCATCCTCCCAACTAGCCCACGGGAAGGGGCGTTTGACTTTGCCTTGCCCTTAGGGAGCGCAGGGGCGGATGTGGCGGGCGCCACACAGTTCCAGGTGTGTTACTTAGGTTAGCCTAAGCTAAGTTATTGACTGCTCGCCTCTTCCGGAGGCGCCTCTGCCAAGGAGACTGACGCAGCATGACCTCACTCACCTGCCGTATCCGCCGTACCGCCGCAGTCGCCGTGGCCCTGGCCGCGGGCAGTGCGCTGGCCCTGACCGGTAACGCGTCCGCGCAGCCCGGCAAGGCCAACGGCAAAGCGTCCGGCTCGACCGTCGAGTCCGCGCCGCTCGTGAAGGGGCTCTACCAGTCCGCGTACTCCGAGCGGAACAACGTGCTGTGGGCCACCTCCGCGGTGGGCCGCCCGCCCGTCACCACCTCCAGCCTGCTGAAGGTCGACCCGAGCACGCTGAAAGTGAAGGCCAGCTACACACCCCCGGTCACCAACGCGGAGACGGGCGCCGTCGAGGCCGTCTACGGGATCGCCGTCGACGACGAGCACAACACCGTCTGGACGACGAACACCCGCGACAACTCCGTCGCCGTCTACGACCAGCGCACCGGCAAGCACCTCGCCTCGCTGCCCGGCGTGAACCACGCCCGTGAGGTCGTCGTGGACGCCAAGCACAACACGGCGTGGGCGAGCAGCTTCGGCGACGGCACCGTCGTCGCCTTCGACACCCGCACCTTCAAGGAGAAGAAGCGCGTCACGGTCGAGGGGTCGAGCCCGACCGGCCTCGCCGTGAACGCGCGGACCGGCGCCGCCTACGCCGCCGACCTCAACGGCGACCGGATCATCGAGATCACCCGGAAAAGCGAAAGTCCCCGCCTCATCCCCACCGGTGACGGCCCGATCTCCGTCGCGCTCTCCCAGGACGGCCGCACCGCCTACACCGCCGACCAGGCCGCCGGCGGCCTCTCGGTCGTCGACCTCAAAAAGGGCACCGTCACCAAGTCCGTGCCGACCGGCGCGGGCGCACTGTCCGTAGCCACCGACCGGCGCTCGGGCAGCGTCCTGGTCGCCAACCGGACCCCCGGCAACATCACGGTCGTCGACCCCGTCAAGGGCACCGTCGTCGAGACCCTGGCCACCGGCGCCAACCCCAACCACGTGCAGGTGACGGGCGGTACGGCGTTCGTGGTGGACAAGTCCGGCAGCGGCCCCGAGGGCCAGGACCAGGCGCACAGGATCCGTATCGGCCGCTGAGGCCCGGACGCCTGACGACCTCCCCAAGTCCGGCCCGCCACCCGACCGTGGCGGGCCGGACGCCGTCGCAGGCGGGGTCACGCCCGCTGACCGCGCTTGCTCAGCGCACCGCGCGCCTGCGCGGGCCCGCCCGGCCGGAGCAGCCTCTTGCGTACGAGACGACTCTGCGCCGCGACCGTCGCGATCACCCCCGCGCCGAGCAGCGGCCAGGCGAAGGGGCCCGCGGCGATCACGGCGGTGACCAGGAGCGGCCCCCCGCTGCGCTGGGCGGACGAGGACAGGCCGTGCACCCCGAGGTAGGCGCCCTGGGCGTCATCGGGGGCCAGCGCGATGGAGAGTTCCCAGGACGCGATGGCGTGCAGTATCTCCGCGAAGGTGAACGCGATCGCGGCGACGGCGAGAGCGGTGACGGCGAGCCAGGTGCCGCCCGCCACCGAGGCCGTCATGGCGGCGCAGCCGACGACGAAGCAGGCGGCGAGGGGCACGAGGAGCGCGCGAGCCTTGTCCGGCGTGCTCCCGAAGCGGGACAGCGGGATCTGACAGCAGACGACGAGCACACAGTTGAGGACCATGAGCAGCGGCGCCAGGCCGTGCGGAGCGTCGGTGGCGTGGACGATCCACAGGGGCATGCCGACCTGGAGCACCGCGTCGTCGAGGAAGAGCGCCGCCTCGGTGGCGGTGAACAGAAGGTAGGGACGGTCTCGCCACGGGCTGGAGGCAACTGCGGGGCGCACGGGCGCCGTTGAACCGGCGGAGGCGGGGCAGTCGGCGGAGTCGGCGACCACCCGGGACGGGGAAGGCGGTTCGGCGCAGCGCACGGTGAGGACCGCGGCGATCAGGAAGCTGACCACGTTGCCGACGAGCAGGGCCTGGTAGGCGTGCGTGGTGCCGACGGCGAGGGCGAGCGCACCGGCCAGACCGCCGATGGCCCATCCCGCGTTGGAGACGGAGCGCTGCACGGCTTGGTACTTGGTCCGCTCCGGGCCCGCGACGCGGGCGGCGTACAGCTTGGTGAGGACGTTGGCGCCGCGGTCGGCGAGGCTGCTGACGGCCGAGTACAGCAGGAGCAGGGAGAAGCTGTCCGTCGTCAGGAGCGCCAACAGGGCGATGGCCTGCTGGAGTTGGGCGCCGATGATGACGCGGGTGACGGGAAAGCGGTCGGCGAGGTGGCCCGCTAGCGGCGCGCCCGCGATGCCGACGGCCCCCGAGACGCCCATGAGCACGCCGACCTCGGCGACGGAGAGCCCGGTGACCAGCGTGAAGTAGAGGGCGGCCGCCCCCATCCACAGGCCGGTGCCCGCCTTGTTGATCAGTGCGATCCAGAGCATCCGACGGCCGTCGATGCCCCCTGGTATGCGTGCGTACAGCGCGGCCCGCCTACGACTGAGGCTCACCACTCCCCCTTGGCTTGCGATGTGACTTCGCGGCTTACGGCTTGACTCTCACATTTGTATTGATACATACTTGTTTACGTGGCAGCACAATATGCGATCAGTGGCGCGACCGCCAAGGGAATCACCTCGTCGGTCGAACAGGCCGTGGCCGACGGCGGTTTGGCGCCGGGCGACGCGCTGCCTCCGGTGCGAAGGCTCGCCGATGAGCTCGGGGTCAGCGCGGGGACGGTGGCGACGGCCTACAAGGAGCTCCGGCAGCGCGGGATCGTGGTGACGCGCGGACGCGGCGGAACGGTGGTGGCGCAGGCACCGGCGGTCGGTGCGCGCCGGCCGCCCAAGGTGCCCGCGGGGGTGCGCGATCTGGCGGGCGGGCATCCGGATCCGGCCTTCCTTCCGGCGCTGCTGCCGCCCGAGCGGGTGGACCCCGTCAGCGGTTCGCACCGCGGTTCACCGCGCCGGGCCGGACTCGAGGAGCTGGCCCGGGAGTGGTTCGCGCGGGACGGGGTGCCGGACGCCCGGGTGACGTTCGCGCACGGGGCACTCGACTGCATGGCGCGGCTGCTGTCCGTGGAGCTGAGGCCGGGCGACGCGGTGGCCGTGGAGGACCCGGGGTTCCACCATCTCCTCGACCTCGTACCGGCGTTGGGCCTTCGCATGGTGCCGGTGGCGGTGGACGACGAGGGCATCAGGCCGGAGGCGCTGCGCGGTGCGCTGCGGGCGGGGGTCAGGGCCGTGGTGTGCAGCCCGCGGGGACAGAATCCGATGGGCGGCTGCTTCTCGGAGGCGCGGCGCGACGCCCTGCTGGAAGTCCTCGGCGGCTTCCCGGAGGTGCTGGTCGTCGAGGACGATCACAATGCGGAGGTCGCTGGGGCACCCTCGTACTCGCTGGCCGCCGGCGGGCTGCTTGAGCGCTGGGCGCAGGTACGGACCGTGTCCAAGCATCTGAGCGTCGACCTGCGGTGGGCCGCGCTCGCGTGCGACACCACCACGCTGGCCCGGCACGAGGGGCGCATGCTGCTCACTTCGGGGTGGGTCAGTCACGTACTGCAGGAGGCGGTCGAGCGTACGATGGCCGACCCCTCGGCGCGGGCACTGGTGGGGCGGGCCGAGCACGCCTACACCGAGCGGCGCGAGGCGCTGATCGGAGAGCTCGCGCGACGCGGGATCGCGGCGCGCGGGGCGAGCGGGATGAATGTGTGGGTGCCGGTGCGGGACGAGTCCGCGGTGGTCAACGGGCTGCGCTCGCGGGGGTGGTGGGTGGCCGCGGGATCGCGCTTCCGTATCGCCACGCCCACCGCCGTACGGATCACCACGGCCATGTTGGAGGTGACGGACACAGCGCCGCTCGCCACGGACTTCGCCGCGGTGCTCGGCGAGTCCGAGGCCACGTACGGGGGTTGAGTCGGAGGCGAGCGGGACAATGTACGCGGCTTCGCCCGTTCCGCTCCCCCACATTCGCTCCCCCGTGTTCCGCCTCCCGGAGGTGCCCGATGATCAGCTGGCGTCGACTCGACGAACCGGACTTCCCCCTGCTGCGGCGCTGGCTGGAGCAGCCGCACGTCGCGCGCTGGTGGAACCACGAGACCTCACCCGAGGCGGTGGCGCGCGACTTCGGCCCGGCGGCCCGCGGCGAGGAGGCATCGGAGGACCTGCTCGTGCTGCTCGACGACGAACCGTTCGGCCTGGTCCAGCGCTACCGCTTCGCCGACTATCCCGAGTACGTCGCCGAGTTGGCAGGCCAGGTGGAGGTCCCCCAGGGCGCCATGTCCATCGACTACCTCATCGGGGATCCCCTGCGGGTCGGCCGGGGACTCGGCACTCTCATGATCCAGGCGATCGTCCGGGCCACCTGGACCGACCACCCCGATGCCACCACGGTGCTCGTCCCCGTACACACGGGCAATCACGCGTCCTGGCGCATCCTGGAGAAGGCGGGCCTGCGGCGCGTCGCCGATGTGTCGCTCGAACCCGACAACCCCATCGACGACCGCGCCCACTACCTCTACCGGATCGACCGCCCGACAGACGGCAGTTGATACTGGGTCAGAAAGGCTTGGTCGGCAGGTACTTGCCGTCGAGCGTGATGACGGCGCGCTCACCGCCCTCGGGGTCCGCGATCTTCTTCACGTCCAGCTTGAAGTTGATCGCGCTGATGATGCCGTCGCCGAACTCCTCGTGGACCAGGGCCTTGAGCGTGGTGCCGTAGACCTGGAGCATCTCGTAGAAGCGGTAGATGGTCGGGTCGGTGGGGATCCCGCCGGGGATGGAGCCGCGCGTCGGGACGGTCTGCAGCAGCGTCGCCGCGTCGGCGTCCAGGCCCAGGAGCTCCGCGACGGCCTGCGCGGCCGGCTCCGGCAGGGCGTGCTGGCCGAGGACCGCGGCGGTGACGAAGGCGACCGAGTACCCGGTCACGTCGGCTATCTGCTGCCAGGACAGGTCCGCCTGCACCTTCGCATCGACGGCGGTGACGGCCAGGGCCTGGCGTGCGGCGGGGTCGAACTGGGCGTGCGGCATGAGAAGACTTCCTTACGTGGTTTCGTGCTGGGTGCGGGGTGGTTGCGTGGTGGTTGCGTAGTGGTCAGGCAGCGCGGGCGGCCTGGTCGAGTTCCTCGACCGTGCCGGTGGGAATGTCGTAGACCCAGCCGTGCAGCGTGAGCGCGCCCCTGAGCAGGGCGCGGGCCACCGAGGGGTGGGTGGCGAGGTTCGCAAGCTGGGCGCGCACGTTCTCTCGTACGAGGGCGTCCAGCTGTTGCGTACCCGCATCACCGGAGGCGGAGGCGGCGGTGGAGACGGCGGCGGAGACACGGGCACGGGACGCGTCCGCGTGGCGCAGCCAGTCGGCGACGGCCGGCAGGCCGCCCAGGTCGTGCTGTTCGGCGAGGGCGGTCATCGCTCCGCAGGCGGAGTGCCCGCAGACGACGACGTCCGACACTCCCAGGACAGCGACGGCGTACTCGACGCCGGCCGCGACCCCCTCCGCACCGGGCGAGTACGCGGGCACGAGATTGCCGGCGGTCCGGATGACGAACAGCTCACCCGGCTCGCTCTGCGTGAGCAGCTCCGGCACCACGCGGGCGTCGGAGCAGCCGATGAAGAGCGCCGTCGGCTTGTGGCTGCCCGCGAGACGGGTGAAGAGGTCCGCCTTCGCCGGAAAGACATCGTGCCGGAAACGCGCGACGCCCTCGGTGAGGTCCTGCATGGTCACTCCCTTCGGTGGCGTCGGCCCTGTGGGGCTGACGAGATCCACCATGCATGACCTGGACCTATAGCGTCCAAGTTCTATTGGCCATGCCTGCCATCGATGGCATCTATAGTTGGGGTCATGGCCCTGGAACTGCGCCACCTGCGCTATCTGCTCGCCGTCTCCGAACACGGCAACTTCACGCGCGCGGCCGAAGACCTGCGCATCTCCCAGCCGACCCTCTCCCAGCAGATCAAACAGCTGGAGAAGTCACTGGGCGTCCAGCTCCTGGACCGCACCGGCCGCAGCGTGCGTCTGACCGACGCCGGCGAGGCCTACGTCCCCTACGCGCGCCGCGCCCTGCGCGACCTCGCCGCCGCCGAACGCGCCGTCCTCGACGTCCAGGACCTGACCCGCGGCCACCTGCGCCTGGCGATGACCCCGACGTTCACCGCCTACCTCATCGGCCCGCTCATCGCCCGGTTCCACGCCGCCCATCCCGCGATCAGCCTCGACGTCCGCGAGATGAACCAGGACGGCATCGAGGCCGCGCTGCTCGCCGACGAACTCGACCTGGGCATCGCCTTCAGCGCGGACCACCTGCCGGGCATCGCCGGCACGGCGCTGTTCACCGAGACCCTCGGCCTCGTCGTCGGCCCCCGCCACCCGCACACCGGACGCGACCGGGCGCTACCCGTACGAGAGGTGGCGGACGGACTCGAACTGGCCCTGCTGAGCGGCGACTTCGCCACCCGCGGCCACATCGACGCCTACCTCACCGCACACCGCGTCCAGCCGCGCATCACGGTCGAGGCCAACTCGATCAACGCCCTGACCGAGATCGTCCGGCGCACCGACCTGGCCACGGTCCTGCCCGACGCCCTCACCCGCGACCACCCCCACCTGCACCCCGTCCCGCTCGCCCCGGCTCTGCCCGCCCGCACGGTGGCGCTCCTGCGCCGCGACAGCGCCTACGCCAGTGCCGCGGCGCAGGCGCTGACCCGGCTCATCCAGCAGTGGGAGCCGTGATCCCGTCGAGCCGCTCGCGCTGCTCCGCACTGAGCCGCAGGCCGCCCGCGGCGACGTTCTCCGCCAGGTGGTCGAGCGAGGCGGTGCCCGGGATCGGCAGCACGACCGGCGAACGGTCGAGCAGCCAGGCAAGCGCGATCTGCGCCGCGGTGGCGTCGAGTTCGGCCGCGACGGCCGCGATCTCGGCGGTCGCGGTCGAGGCCGCCGGGTGGACCGGCCGCCAGGGCAGGAAGGCGATCCCTGCCGCGTCACAGGCGTCGAGGACGGCCTCGTGCTCGCGGTCGAGCAGGCTGTAGCGGTTCTGCACGCTCGCCACGTCGACGATCTGCCGCGCCTCGTCGAGTTCGTCGACCGTGACCTCGGACAGGCCGATGTGGCCGATCTTGCCCGCGAGTTGGAACTCCCGGAGCGTGCCGAGCTGGTCGGCGAGCGGCACCTTCGGGTCGAGTCGGTGCATCTGGAGCAGCCCGATCCGCTCGACGCGTAGCCGGCGGAGGGCCTGCTCGACCTGCTCGCGCAGGAACTCCGGGCGCCCGTTGACCGGGGCCTCTTCGCCCGGCCCCGGCCGCTCGATCGCGACCTTGGTCGCGACGAGCAGGTCGTCCGGGTAGGGGTACAGCGCTTCGACCAGGAGTTCCTCGTTGGCGCCCCAGCCGTACATGTACGCCGTGTCGATCAGCGTGACGCCCAGCTCGACGGCCCTTTGGGCCACCGCGATGGAGGCCTCCCTGGCCGCCCCGGCCTCGGTCGCCAGGCGCATCGCCCCGAATCCGATCCGGCGCACGCCGATCTCACCGCCGATGCGGAAGGTGCTCGATGTCATGTGTCGTGTCCACCCCTCAGTTGACGCGCCACGCTACCCGTGAAGTCGACCTACGACGTGTTCGCCGGTGTCAACGCCCGTCGTCACCGTCGAAATCCGCCCGGGCACGCTCCACCCTGACGAGGTTGTCCGTGGACCATTCCGCGAGCGTGGCGAACAACGGCCCCAGGCTGCGCCCGAGTTCGCTGATCTCGTACTCCACACGCGGCGGCACCTCGGAGTAGTACGTGCGCACCACGAGGCCGTCACGTTCCAGTTGCCGCAGCCGCTGGGTCAGGACCTTGGGCGTGATGCCTGCGATGGCGCGCTGCAGTTCCACGAAGCGCCTGCGGCCGTGCTCATGAAGCGTCCAGAGGATCGGCGTGGTCCAGCGGCTGAACACGATGTCGACAACAGGACCGACCGGGCAGACCTGCGGGCCGACCTGTGGGCCGACCTGCGCCCTGACCGGCGTGGCGAGCCTCGTCGGCGCTGAGTCCGCGCTCATGCGTCCCCCTTCAGGGAAGTGTGATCGGTTCCGCGGTCGCGCCGCGGACCTCTGGAGAGCTTCGCAGAGCCCGGCGCGTATTGCGCATCCCCGTGCATTGACGGCGCACCGCGCCCGGTTCAGGGTGTTGCCCCCGAACAGACCTCAAGAAGGGCTCCTTTCATGCGAAGACGCCTCTTTGTCCGTGGACTGGCCGTCACCGGCGCGGGGTTGACCCTGCCCGTGCCCTTAGCCGGCGCCGCCACTGCCACTGCCACCGCCCGGCCAACCTCCGCCGCCGAGGCCTGGCAGCAGGTCGCGGCTCCGGCCGGGCGTGAGGCCGCCCACCTGCTCGCGGTCGCCGCCGCGGGCCCCGAACGCGCCTGGGCCGTGGGCGAGCAGGGGCGCAACGGAAGCACCATCGGCACTCCGCTCGCCCTCAGCTGGAACGGCTCCGCCTGGTCACTGACCGACCTCTCCCACCTGGCCCATCGCGGTGGCCTGCGTGCGGTCGCCGCTGCTCCGGAGGGCCCGGCCTGGGCCATCGGCACGAACACCGCGGGGCACGACCAGCTCCTGTCGTGGGACGGCACGACCTGGCGGGAGGCGGACTTCCCGGGCCGTGGCGAGCCGGGCACACGGCTGACCGATGTCGCGTCCGCTCCCGGCGGCCGGTTCTGGGTGTCGGGGCGGCACGGTGACCGCGCCGGTCTCATGCGCGGCGACGGCACGGCGTGGCGCTGGTGCAGGCCGCTGCCGGACGAGGCCGCGCCCACGCCGACCGGTGTCCATGTGACATCCGGCAGCGAGGTGTGGGTGCACGGCGACATCATCGCCCGCTGGGACGGGGCCTGGACCGTGGTGCCCCGCACGCTCGGCATCCGCGCATCGGTGACCGGTCTGCTTCCGGTCGCGCACGACGACATCTGGCTCACCGGATTCGCGTACGGAGTGGGCGGACCGCCCGGCAAACCGCCCGGTGTCACGCTGGAGCACTGGGACGGCACCCGGTGGAGCAGCGTCACGTCCCCTTTCACCGTCGGCCTGTTGAGCGGCATCACGGCGGACGCCACAGGGCGGCCCGACCGGATCGCCGGCTGGGACTTCTGGGACCAGAAGCGCGCCCACTATCTGCGCTGGGACGGCACTGCCTGGATCAGTGAACGCGGACCGGAGACACCGTCCACCTATCTGCCCCAGGGCATCGCCCCGATCCCCGGCACGGACGGCGGCTACTGGTCGGTGGGCACGACGTCCTTCTCGCCGTTCCCACCCGCCCAGCTCCGCGTGGAACGCTTCGGCTGACCCTGAGGGGGTCGGGCCAAGGCCCGGTTCCTAGGCGCGCGGTGCGATGCTGAAGTCGAACGCGGAGGTACCGGGGTCCACCGCCGTCACGCCGCCGTCGACGGTCAGCGTCGCACCGTTGACGAACGACGCGGCGGGCGAGAGCAGCCAGGTGATCGCCTCGGCGACCTCCTCCGGCTCTCCCGGCCGGCCCGCCGGGACGAGCCGCGTCGCTTCCTCGTACGCCGCGTCGGCGCCGCCGTCCCCCAGCCGGGCCTCCTCGGCGAACCGGGTCATCCGCCGGTCGGCCATCTCGGTCCGCACCCAACTGGGGCACACGGTGTTGGCGCGCAGCCCGGCCTTGCCGTAGTCCACGGCGAGTGAGCGGCACAGCTGGAGGAGCGCCGCCTTGGACGTGGCGTACGCCGCGTTGGCCACGCCGTTGCGCAGTGCGGCGACCGAGGCGACCGCGACGACCGAGCCGCGCGACTCGAGGAGGTGGGGAAGCGCGGCACGCAGGAGGAGGAAGGGACCGGTGAGGTTGGTGCGCATCACGGCCTCCCAGTCCTCGTCGGAGATGTCGCCGACCGCTCCACTGCGCCCGACCCCGGCGTTGAGCACGAGCCCGTCGAGACGGCCGTAGGTCTCCGTGGCGGCCTGGACGAGGCCCTCGACCTCCGCGGGGTCGCCCGCGTCGGCGGGGTGGGCAAGCGCGCCGGTCTCATCGGCGACTGCGAACTCGCCGAGCTGGAGAACGGGTTGGCCCGCTCCCCCGGCCACTGCATGACCATGGGCACCGCCTCCACG